>CAZLYE010000376.1:0-5093 GCA_964562865.1 uncultured Binatia bacterium (SeqCode)
AACGTGCCGGTTCCCTGGAAGTTGTCCTTGTCGCCCGACGGCAGGCGGAGCACGAGCCCAACGGCGGAATTCCAGTCGTCGATCAGCGAGAACCGGTACTTCCCGCGCAGGAGGATGTCACCGACCCCGACCTTTTCGTTGGTCAGCTCCCCGAAGTTGACGGGTCCGGGCGCCGGTGAGAACACCAGGTCCGGCCCGGCGACGAAGAGCTGCTGACTCGTGGCGCTCACCCGGAAGACGGTCGAGATGACCGGCAGGAAGATGTTGACGTCGAGGTCGTCGAGCACGCCGTAGGTGAAGCTGAAACCGGCGATGTGGTCGATCAGTCGGAAGCTGTAGCGCAGCGAATTCGCGGTGAAGCCCTGGGTCGCGCCGGTCACGTCGGTGACGCGCACGACGATGGGATCGGGCGACTGCAGGCGGGTCGTCGGCGTGCCGTCGAGCTCGTTCAGCTCGACGTACTGGTAGCTGAGGCTCACGTTGAACTTGCCCTGCCCGAGCGTGTCGGGCCGCTCGAGGAACAGCGGGCCGAGCGTCTCGGACGTGCGCTCGAAGACCTCGAGCTGCGGATTGTACTTGTAGGTGAAGCCGGCCGACGCGGAGACGACGGGGAGGTTCCGGGCCGCGGTGTCCGCGATCGCGTCGCCGAGCGCGTCGAATGCCCCGCCGCCCTCCAGCCCGACCAGGCGGGCGGTCTGGGAGAACTGGTCACGGAGCGACGAGGCGAGCACGGGCGACGCGACGAGGGCGACGAGGGCGGCGAGCAGGGTGATGCCGACGGCACGCGGGACGGCTCTCACGGGGACCTCCTCCGACGAGCCGACCGGCGGCCGGCGCGTCCAGCACCTCGGGGTCCCGGAGGACCCCAGCACCCTAGCGGGCGAACGTCTGGGAAACCTGGCGAATTCGCCTGAGCTGGCCTTTAAGGGTTTTCGTCCCGCAGAGCAAGAGACGTCCGCGGCGTCGGAGCGTCTGGGCGATGCCCTTGCTCAGCGCGGCCCGCGCGCGCGCCTGCGCCAGGATGCCGAGGAACGACTGGACCTGCTGCGGCGTGCGGAGCACGTGGGTGAACGCGACCCGCGCGCGCGACTGGGCCGGTGTCTCCGCGAACGCGGCCGGGCGGACGAGGGCCGCGTCGTCCGACCTCCCGGACAGCGCGAGGGCGGCGCCTTCCAGCTCGCTCTCGACGTTGCCGAGAATGGCCATGCCCGGAACGGTGCTCGTCGTGTCGGCCGGCGAGCCCTCCGCCGTCGCCATGAGCGTTCGCGCGAGCGCCGCGAGCCCGAGCGCCGTCATGAACGGAGTCTTCACCGGCTCGCACGTCGCGGCCTGCGCCACCGGGGTGTGGACGCAGAGTCCATTGCTGCAGACGTCGTCGGTGCACGGATCCCCGTCCTCCGCACACTCGACGGGCGTTGCGGCGAGCTGGTCGCCGCCGCCTCCACCCTGGTCGTTGCCTCCGCCCTGATCGTTGCCGTCCCCGTCACCGTGCTTCTTGTTCTTCCCGTCGGAGCCCTTCCCGTCGTCGCCGTTGCCGTTGCCCGATGAGCCCCCGCCGCCGGTGTTGCCGGTCCCCGTCGTGGGCGGCGGGCTCGCGGGTGGCGAGCTCGCGGGTGGCGGACCGAACACGCACCCGTTCGCGTCCCGGTCCGCACGCTCGGGCGCGCAGATAGCGGCCTGGCACTGGCCCGCGCTGCAACGGCTGTCGATCGGCACGTGGAGACACCCGTGGCCCGTGCAGACGTCGTCGGTGCACGCGACGCCGTCGTCGGTGCACGCCTCACCGTCGCTCACCGGGACGCTGACGCAGCCGTGCCGGTCCGCATCGGCATCGTCGGGCCGACACGCGCCCGCGGTGCACTCGTCGCTCCCGCAGCGGGAATCGACGGGGACGTGCTGGCACGTGCCGGCGACGCACCGATCGTCGGTGCAGTCGAATCCGTCGGTGCAATCGACCGGGTCTCCGCTACAGACGCCCGCCGCACACCGATCTCGCGTCGTGCACGGATCCCCGTCATCGCAGGCGGGACCGGTGAGCGGCGTCACCACGCAGCCGCGGACCGGGTCGCACGTTCCGACCGTGCACGGGTCGGTGGCCTGACAGAGCGCGTCCGACGGGACGTGCTGGCAGCCGAGCACCGGGTCGCACGAGTCGACCGTGCACAGGTTCCCGTCCGCGCACGAGACCGGCGTGCCGCCGACGCACGCGCCCGCGACGCACGTGGCACCCGTCGTGCAGCGGTCCCCGGAGCAGTCCATGGGAGTCCCCGGCTGGCACACGCCGTTCACGCAGGTGTCGCCGACCGTGCAGGGGTCACCGTCGTCGCACGGTCCGGATGCAGGGCCCGGGACGCAGACGCCGGCGACGCAGGCCTGGCCCATGCACGGGTTCGTTGGATCCGGGCCCGCGCAGACGGGTGTCGCCGCGACGAGGTCGACGTCGCACTCGCCCGTCGCGAGGACCCAGCCGATGCGGCCCTGCGCGGTCCCGCTCGCCGCGAGCACGGCCGCGACGTCGGCCACGAGCGAATCGCCGGGGAGCAGGAGGAGCGGGAAGTCGCCATCTGCCACCACCCGGCTGCCGAGCGGGCCGTCGACGTGCATCGCCGTCACGACGAACGGCGCATCGGGGTGCACGACCGAGAGCACGAGGCCCGTGCCGGCGCAGCCCGCGAAGGGCGCGGTGAAGCAGAATGACGCGGAGCCGGCCGTCGAATCGCCGGCGCAGACGTCCGGAAGCATCACGGTGGGCGGCGGATCGATGCACTGCGCACCCGCTTCGACCGTCAGACCGAGAAGGAGGAGCGCCACGAGCGCGCGCCACGGCCCCATCGGCCTCGGCATACGGTCGCGACCGGCTGCGCCGGTATCCCCTCTCGCCGGTGGCGACGTCACCCGGAGTGCGGGTGCGAATGCGCGCGGAAGAATGCGGAGGCCATTGCGGGCGCCGAAGTCCTTCGCTTAGTTGAAGCCCCAACGTGAACCATCAGGCAGGCAGCGAGCCGCGCTGGGTCTCCGGTCGCGAGAACGGCGGGGATCCGCTGGCCGTCTACGAGCACACGTACTCGGCCATCTCGAGCTTCCATGGTGTGCGGCGTGGTGCACGACGCCGCAGCTCGCTCGCACGACGGATCGGGATCTCCGCCTTCCTCGTCGCGGCGCTCGCGCTCGCCGGGCTCGCGATGCTCGCCGCCGTGCGGCCGTTGAACCTCTCGTGGCTCTGGCCCCGCGCAGTCCCGGCCGCGCGCGTGCCGCCGCGGCCGCGGGCCGCGTACGCCCCGGAGGTGATCGGGACGACGCCTGCGCGCCCCAAGGCCACGCTCCGCGTCGGCGAGGAGCGCGACTTCGCGGTCGTCGCGGAGGCGGGCCCCGACCTCCACTACGGCTGGACCGTCGACGGGCGCCCCGCGGGCACCGGACCGCGCTGGACCTACGCGCCCGAGCCCTCCGACGTCGGGCGGCGGCGCATCGAGGTGGTCGTGAACGGACGCGAGGGTGCCGAGCGCCGCCTCTGGAACGTGCGCGTACGACCGGCTCGCCCGCCGCAGGTGGTCGACGCGCAGCCCGTTCAGGGCGCGGTCGATCTCGTCCTCGGCGCCCCGCTCCGCCTGCGGATCGATCCGCGACCGGCCACGCCGGGCGAGCACCTCTCCGTCGCGTGGCAGCTCGACGGCGCGCCCGTGGGAGACGGCAACACCGTCACGCTCCGTCCCGAGCGCGCGGGGATGAGCGTCGTCCGCGCCGTCGTGAAGAGCGACCTCGGCGTGTCGGCGACGCGCGAGTGGCGCCTCCACGTCGCGCTGCCGCCCGAGGAGCCACCTCCGCAGATCGCACGCGGCACGCCGCCCGCCGCCGCGGCGCCGCCCCGCCCCATCGAGACGCCGCCCCCGTCCGTCGAGCCCGCGCCCGATCGCACGCACCCGCCCACGCGCTCCGCGGAGGCGCGCTCTCGGTCCTCGCGCCACGTGGCTCGTACGCCCGAGCCGGTGGCGCCCGAGCGGGACGTGCGCCGCTGGCTCGAGCGCTACGCCGACGCCTGGCGCGCGCACGACGTCGAGATGCTCCGCCGGATGGGCCAGGTGACGTCCGACCGCGAGGCGGCCGCGCTCCAGCGGTATTTCGACAACGTCCGTGACCTCGACGTCGAGCTGAACGTCGTCGCGATGCAGACGAACGGCGATCGGACGACGGTCCGGTTCACGCGCCTCGACCGCTTCCGCGACCCGACCGGTCGCCTCGTGGAGAAGGAGTCGCCGCTCCTCGAGAAGCAGGTCGTGCGGACGCCGGATGGGCTCCGCTTCGTGCGGCCGACCGGCTGAGCCCCCTTGCATCGCCACCGAAGGCGGCAGTAAGGTCCGCGACCTGCCGCGAAGGAGGTCCTGCGTGCGCCGACTCCTCACCACTGCCGTCGCTCTCGGCCTGGTCAGCATCGCCGCGGCCGCCGTCTCGCCCGACGTCGAGCACGCGCTCCGCGACAGCAAGTACGTCTACATCCAGAGCGAGCGGAAATCGGGCCAGCTCGGGAAGCCGGCGGAGATCTGGTTCCACTGGGACGGGAAGGCGGTCTGGGTGGGGACGCCGCCCACTTCCTACCGCGTCCGCCGGATCAAGGCGGAACGCCCGAAGGCGCGCATCGCGGTCGGGAAGTCGGACGGCCCCGCGTTCGACGCGACCGGAGAGGTCGTGAAGGACGCGGCGGTCGCGAAGAGCCTGATGGAGGACTACGCCCGCAAGTACCCCGAGGGGTGGGCCCGCTTCGCCGACAAGTTCCGCGACGGGTTCAAGACGGGCGAGCGCGTCCTCGTCCGCTACACGCCCAAGTAGGGATGGACACGCGGAAGGCGTTCCTCACCGGGCGCACCGCGATCGTCACGGGCGCGGGCGCGGGCATCGGGAAGGGGATCGCCCTCGGGTTCGCGGCGTTCGGAGCGCGCGTCGCCGTGGTCGAGCTCATGGAGGAGACCGCGCGGCGCACGGCGGCCGAGATCGAGGCCGCCGGGGGCGAGGCGCTGGCACTCCCGACCGACGTCCGCGACGGCGAGGCGCTCGGGCGCGCCGTCGCGGCGACCGTCGAGCGCTTCGGCGGCGTCGAC
>CAZLYE010000377.1:0-6958 GCA_964562865.1 uncultured Binatia bacterium (SeqCode)
GACCGCGAGGTCGAGGCCCTCCGCGTCCATCGCCTCCACCTGCGACGTCGCGTCCCAGCCGCGCTCCTCGGCGTGTGCGAGGACGCGGTCCTGCTCCGTGCTCCAGGCGACGCTCGTGCCGGCCTGCGGCCGCACCGGGCCGATGCGGAGCATCACGTGCGACTTGACCTTGACCCGCATGTCGCGGCGGAGCTCGGTCAGGCCGACCGGCGCGGCGTGGCGCCACGCGGGCTCGATGTAGCGCTGCCAGAGATCCGGCGGCTCGAGGACGTGCATGTCGCTGTCGGCGACCTTGCCGGCGTTCGTCGTCACGGACACCTCCGCGGCTCCTCTAGCACCTCACCGCGGCGGGGTGATAGCGCCGTCGTCAGGTGACCGAGCGGTCGTCGTACTGGCTCACGCGCTTCCTCGTCCTGCGCCTCCTCGGGCTCGTCTATCTGGTCGCGTTCGCGTCGCTCGCCGTGCAGGTCCTGCCGCTGATCGGGCAGGACGGCCTCCTGCCGGCGGCGCGGTTCCTCGACCGGGTGGCGGCGCACTTCGGCTCGCGCGAGGCGGGCTTCCTAAAGATCCCGAGCCTCTTCTGGCTCGACGTGACCGACCCCTTCCTCGTGGCGATGGCCGGCCTCGGCACCGTGCTCTCGCTCCTCGTGCTCCTCGGCCTCGCGGACGCGGTCCTCATGGCGGTCCTCTGGGCGCTCTATCTCTCCTTCGTCCACGTGGGTCAGCTCTGGTACGGCTACGGCTGGGAGATCCAGCTCCTCGAGACCGGGTTCCTCGCGATCTTCCTCTGCCCGCTCCTGGACGCCCGTCCCTTCCCGCGCCGCCCGCCGCCGACGGCCGTCGTCTGGCTGCTGCGCTGGCTCATCTTCCGGATCATGCTGGGTGCCGGGCTCATCAAGATCCGCGGCGACCGTTGCTGGCGCGACTTCACGTGCCTCTACTGGCACTACGAGACGCAGCCGATCCCGAACCCGCTCAGCCGCTGGCTCCACTTCATGCCGCGGTGGTTCCACCGGGTCGGCGTCGGGTTCAACCACGTGAGCGAGCTCGTGGCGCCGTGGTTCGTATTCTGGCCGCGCCTCGCGCGCCACGTCGCCGGCACCATCCTGCTCGCGTTCCAGGTGTTCCTGATCCTCAGCGGCAATCTCTCGTTCCTCAACTGGCTGACGATCGTGCCGATCCTCGCCTGCTTCGACGACTCGCTGCTCCGGCGCGTACTGCCCGCCCGCCTCGTGGCACGCGCGGAGCGGGCGGCGCGCGAGGCGCGCCCGTCGCGGGCGCACGAGGTCGCCGCCGCCGCGCTCGTGGCGGTGGTCGCGGTCCTGAGCATCGCGCCGGTCGAGAACCTCCTCTCCCCGGAGCAGGCGATGAACACCTCGTTCAACCGGCTGGACCTGGTGAACACGTACGGCGCGTTCGGGAGCGTCGGCCGCAAGCGGCCGGAGATCGTCCTCGAGGGGACGAGCGACGAGACGATCGGCCCCGACACCGTCTGGCGACCGTACGAGTTCAAGTGCAAGCCCGGCGACCCGGCGCGCCGGCCGTGCGTCGTGTCGCCCTGGCACTGGCGGCTCGACTGGCAGATCTGGTTCGCCGCGATGTCGACGCCCGACCGCGATCCGTGGGTGGCGTACCTCGCCTGGAAGCTCCTGCACGGCGATCGATCGGTCCTGGCTCTCCTCGCGAACGACCCGTTCCCCGACGCACCGCCCCGCTACATCCGCGCGCAGCTCTACCGCTACGAGTTCGCGCGGCCCGGCAATCCGAGGGGGCTCTGGTGGAAGCGGACGCTCCTCGGCTCCTGGCTCCCGCCGGTCTCCGCCGACGATCCGCGCCTCCGCCGTTTCCTCGTCGCGTACGGATGGCCTCTTTCGCCTTGACGATCGCGCGCCGGCCTGCCTACTCCTCCGGGGCCATGCTCCGGGCGTTCATCCTCCTGGCGCTCCTCACCGGCACGGCCGCGGCCGTCGAGCCGGCGGACGTGACGGTCACCCGCGTCGGCGGCTCGGTGCGGGTCGAGACCGGCGCGGCGAGCGCGCGGATCCGTCTCGGCCGCTTCGCCCTCCAGCTCCGGGAGCGGGCGACGCATCGCCTCCTCGTCGCCGAGCGGCGCGCGGGCGGCCTCTTCTACGAGCGGGGCGGCGTCGCGCACGCGCTCCAGGCGGTGACCACCGTCACGACCCTCGCCGACGGCGTGCAGCTCACCGTCGACACCGACGAGGGCGATCCCGCCACGGTCACCATCCGCTTCCTCACGCGGCGGACGCTCGAGGTGGCGCTCGACCCGCCGGCGGCCGACGGCGTGGCGGCGATGGGCGAGCGGCTCCGCTCGCCGCACCGCGAGCGGATCTACGGGCTCACGGAGCGGCTCCGCGACTCGCCGCTGCTCGCGCCCGGTATCATCGACGTCCCCACCGACGACGTCCAGCCGCAGGAGGTGGGCTCGCTCGACCGCCGCGGCGAGACCGTCTCGATGGAGATCGAGCCGACGTTCTCGATCGACGCGCCGTTCTACCAGTCCTCGCGCGGGTACGGTCTGGCCGTCGACGGCACGACGTTCGGCCTCTTCGACGTGGCGAGCGCCGACCCGCGGACGATCGCGCTCCGCTTCGAGACGGGGACGACGCCCGCGAGCCGCCGCTTCGTCGTCCATCTCTTCGTCGGTCCCGACCATCCGACCATCCTCGACGAGTACACGAACCTGGTCGGGCGGCCGATCGTGCCGCCCGCATGGGCATTCCTCCACTGGCGGTGGCGCGACACGCTCACCGCCGGGCCGACCGCGCTGCTCGACGGGACGCTCGTCAACGCCGACGTCGCGGACGACGTGAACATGTACGACGCGCTCGGGATCCCGCCCGGCGTCTATCACTTCGACCGCCCGGTGCTGGTCGGCAACTACGGCTTCGCCGGCTGGACCTGGGACGAGACGCGCCTGCCGAACCCGACGGCGATGCTGCAGTCGCTCCGCAACCGCGGCTATCACCTGATGATCTGGAGCGGGCTCTGGATGTGCGGCAGCAACCCGGGCGAGAACGGCTTCGAGGCTCTGGCGCTCGGCTTCATCGCGCCGGGCCCCGTCGGTCCGCCCAACTGCGCGGACATCGGGGGGACGAGCTTCATCATGGATCCGACGAGCCCGGCGGCGCAGGCGTGGTGGCGCGACCGGGTGGCGGCGTTCGTCGCCGCGTACGGCATCCAGGGCATCAAGCTCGACCGCGGTGAGGAGCACATCCCGTCCGAGGCGACCGACGTGTGGGCCGACGGCCGGACGGGACGCGAAGTGCACAACGACTATCCGACGCTCCAGGCGAAAATCCACCACGACGCGCTCGCGTCGGTCTGGCCGAACGGCGACTTCGTCCTCTTCGCCCGGCCCGCGTACACCGGCACGTCGCAGTATGCGGTCTTCTGGGGCGGCGACATCCCGGGGAGCGAGAACTTCGGCAGCGGCGCCGGCACGGACCTCGGGCTCCGGAGCGCCATCATCAGCCAGCAGCGTGCGGCGTTCCTCGGCGATCCGATCTGGGGCTCGGACACCGGCGGCTACTACCAGTTCAAGGACCGGGAGGTGTTCGCGCGCTGGATCGAGTTCAGCACGTTCTCCGGCATCATGGAGATCGGCGGGCAGGGCACGCACGCGCCGTGGAACATGCCGACGACGCCCGCCTACGACCAGGAGCTGATCGACATCTACCGCCGGTACACGCAGCTCCGGGTGACGCTCCAGCCCTACATCGTCGCCGCCGCGGCGGACGCCGCGAGCGGCCTGCCGATCGTCCGGCCGATGCCGTTCCTCGACCAGCGCGACCCGAAGCTCGGCGACCTCTGGGATCAGTACATGTTCGGCCCCGACCTGATGGTCGCGCCGGTGTGGCAGGTGGGGCAGCGGAGCCGGAGCGTCTACTTCCCCGCCGGGACGTGGCGGAGCTACTGGGACGCGACGCAGGTGTGGCATGGCCCGCGCACCGTGACGCTCGACGTCCCGCTCGATACGATACTCGTCTTCCAGCGAGGCTCGACATGAAAGCGCTCGTCTACGACGTCAAGGCCGAGATCATCCATCTCATCCAGGAGTCGCGCGAGGACAAGGAGGCGTACCTGGGAGAGCACTCGCCGCTGTCCCTCACGGAGGTGGGCGAGCCCCGCGTGCTGTTCCCCGACTGGGTCCTCATCAAGACGCGGCTCTGCGGGATCTGCGGCAGCGACTACAAGCAGGTGTTCATCGACTTCGAGGGCATCGACAGCCCGCTCGCGACGCTCGCCTCGTTCCCGCAGGTGATGGGGCACGAGGTGGTCGGCACGGTCCACGAGGTGGGTCCGGCCGTCCGCTCGCTCCGCGTCGGCCAGCGGGTGGTGCTGAACCCGTGGCTCTCGTGTGCGCCCCGCGGCATCTCCCCGGTCTGCGAGATGTGCGCCGACGGCCAGTACTCGCTCTGCATCAACTTCAAGCGCGGCCGGCTCGCCCCGGGCATCCACACCGGGACGTGTCGCGACGCCTCGGGTGGCTACGCGCCGTACCTCCCCGCGCACGAGACGATGGCGATCCCGGTGCCGGACGGCGTGAGCGACGAGGCGGCCGTGCTTGCCGATCCGTTCTCCGTGAGCCTCCACTCGGTCCTCCACCACCCGCCGGCGCCGGGCGACACGGTGGTCGTCTACGGCTGCGGCACGCTCGGCCTCTGCGCGATCGAGATCCTGCGGAAGCTCTTCGACGCGAAGGTCTATGCCATCACGCGCTTCGACCATCAGGCACGCCTCGCCCGCCGGCTGGGCGCGCTCGACACGATCCCGTGGCGGCCCGTCGAGGGCATCGTCGCGCGTTTCGCGGAGATCACCGGGGCGCGCGAGGTCCTCCCGCCGATCGACGGTACGGGCGGGCTCCCGATGCTCCACGGCACGCGCGGCGTGCGCGTCGTCTACAACACGGTCGGCACGGCGGAGAGCATCTCGGTGTCGATCCGGATCGGCGGACCCCGCTCGACGGTCGTCCTCTCGGGCGTCGACACGCCGGCGCGCTTCGAGTGGTCGCCGCACTACTTCAAGGAGATCAACCTGGTCGGCTCGAACGCGTTCGGCGTGGAGGAGTGGCGCGGCAAGCGGCAGCACGCCATGCGACACTACTTCGACCTGATCCGGGAGAGGCAGATCGACGTGACGCCGATCATCACGCACCGCTTCGCGCTCGAGGACTACCGGGACGCGTTCCGGTACAACCACGAGCAGGGCACGTCCGGCGCGGTCAAGGTGCTCTTCCAGTTCGACTGAGTGCGCCCGTGCGCCGGAGGTCGTCCGCCACGCTGGCCACCGTCGTGCGGGCGATCCCCTCGACCGCCTCGGCGACGGCCGTCGTCGCGGCGGCGCTCAGGGCAGACGGCGGGAGGTTCCAGCCTCCGTCCTGCTTCTCGGAGGTCGTCGAGGGCTACACCGTCATCGACGAGCTCGACGACTGCACCGGCCCGCGCGGCCTCGTGCAGGTGACCGGGACGCTCACCACGGTCGAGACGGCCGACGCGTCGGGAACCCACACGGACACCACGGCGACGGCCCTGCAGATCGGGCAGCAGACCCTGGACGTCGACGAGACCACGACCACGCGGCTCGCGGGCGGCACGAGGACCGTCACGGTGGCGAGCACGTCCAGCGGCACGACCGCCCTGGGTCGTGCCGTCTCCCACGAAGCCGAGTACACCGTCGCGCGGGCCATCGGGACGGGCTGCTCCTCCCTCGACGGCACCTGGACGACGACCCGCGGAGCGCGCACCTGGACGACCACGGCGGTGAGCTACCTCCGCTGCTCCCGTCACTGCCCGAGCGGGACCCTCACGCACACCCGACCGTCCGGCGCGACGACGACGTTCACGTTCGACGGGACGGACGTCGCGCGCTACGCCCGGTCGAGCGGCCGCAGCGGCACGATCACCCTGCGCTGCGTCCCGGCGCCCTGAGACCGTTCGCCCCGGGAATGTCCCGAGGTACGAGGCGTCCGGCCACATCGCCGACGTTCGTGCCAGGGCGCCGCGTTCCTGCATGCGAGCGGCACGGCTGCAGAAGCGACCGCGCGCGTGGCCTGCGAGCCGGACGGTACGGAACGTGCAAGCTTGCGATCGCGGGGGGAAGCGAGCGTGAAGAAATGTCCCCCGCAGCCTGGCTGACGATCCTCTTCATCCTTCTCACCACGGCCGGCTACCTGCTGTGGGTTCTCGAAGCCCGGTCCGGCCTCCGTAACTCGGTCGCGCTCCTCGCCGTCGTTTTCTTCGTCCTCTCGCTTCTCGTCTACGACCTCACCCCACCGGAGCCGGACGACCTCGGCGGGGGCGTGTTGGCGAGCACGCCCGCCGGGGCGCCGTAGAGGACCGCGCATCCGCCATGGCGACCGACGAGCGAGCGCCCATCACACGCCGGACGTTCCGGCCGGCGATGGCCAGGCCGCTCCTCCGCCTCCTCACGTGGTACGAGTGCACGGGGGTCGTGCGCGGGATCGTGCTGCGGGTCCCGGGCGGGGCAGGGACGGCGCTCGACACCACGCTCCTCGCCGCGCTCGCGATGATCCGCCGCGGGAGCGGGCACTAGCGCCCGGGCGGAGCCCTTCCGGAGGAGGGGTTGCCGTTGCGTCCTCGCGAGCATAGCGTCGCGAGCGACCATGCCTCCGCCAGAGCAGCCGCTGATGGAAGCCCGGCGGGGCCAGATGTTCCCCACCCTCGCGCCGGCAGAGGTCGACCGGCTGCGACGGTTCGGCGAGCTCCGGTCGTACCGCGCGGGCGAGACCGTCGTGAAGATCGGCGACCTCGGTCACGGGCTGACCGTCGTCCTCGCGGGAGAGGTCACGGTCACGCGGCGCGACGAGTTCGAGCGCCGGGAGCTGATCGTCACCCACACGCCCGGCGGGTTCCTCGGCGAGCTGGCCCAGCTCTCGGGCCGCGCGTCCCTGGTCGACGCTCGCGCCGTGGGGTCGGTC
>CAZLYE010000378.1:0-7840 GCA_964562865.1 uncultured Binatia bacterium (SeqCode)
CCGCCGAGTCCGGCGAGGACGACGTCGACGTCGCCGTTGGCGCGTGCGGCCGCGCGCTGCACGGCGGCGAGCTCGACGCCTCCGACGGGACCGCCGTGGGCGGCGAGCAGCGCGTCGATCGCGGCGGGCCACGCGGGCGCCTCGGTCACCGGGACGTGTTCGACCCCGCCGCGCGTCGCGAGCTCGGTCGCGAGGCGCACCTCGTCGTCGTGCTCGTCGAAGCCTCCCGTGTAGGCACGTCCGGCGGGACACTCGATCGCCGGGAGTGCCAAGAGCGCGGCGGAGCCGAGCCCACCCGAGAGCAGGAGTCCGCCGGCCGTACTCGGCTGCCGCATGCGGAGCGACTCGAGGATCTGCTCACGGAGCATCGCGGGCACGTCACCGCGCGCGAGACGGCGCTCGGGGAAGCTGAGCTGCCAGTAGCGCTGCAGGCGGAGGCGACCGTCCTCCCACACCCCGAGCTCCCCGGGCCGGAGCTGACGGATCGCGGTGTAGAAGGTCTCGGGCGGCGGCACGCAGCCGAGCGCGAGGAACGCGTCGAGCGCGGCGGCGTCCCAGCTCGCGGCGAGCTCGGGGAGCGCGGCGAGCCCCGGGAGCGCCGACGAGACGGCGAGCCGCCCCCCCTCGGTCGCGTAGTAGAGCGGCACGAGCCCGAGATGGTCGCGTGCGAAGAGCAGACGCTGGGTGCGCGCGTCCCACACGACGAGCGCGAACGCGCCGCGCAGCGCCTGCACGAACGGGATGCCGCGCTTCTCGTAGAGCTGCACCACGAGGTCGGCGCCCTCCGGGCCGCCCGAGCCGTCCCCGTCGAGGCCCGCGCGGAGCTGGCGAGCGTTGCAGATCGAGCCGGCGAGCACGGCGCGCACCGTCCCCTGCGGGTTCGTCGCGACCGGCGCCGGGCCGCTCCCGTATGCAAGGCCGAGCGGCCGTCCCACCCCGTCCGCGCCGAGCCAGGCGCCGGCGGGGAGCGGCAGCTCGGGCCAGGCCGTGCAGGCGAGGATCGTCCGCATCTTCGTCAGCGCGGTCGTGTCGTCATCTCGACGTCGCCCTGCACCGCCGTGATCCCGTACTCGACGTCGGCCGTCGCGAGGCGTACGTGCAGGCGGAATGCGTCGTGGTCGAAGCGCAGCTCGACCGGCGCGTCGGAGCGCGGGACGATCGCGTAGCCGAAGACGTGCGGGAGCCGTCCGGTCCAGACGAGCGAGAGCACCGGAGCGGGACATCGCTCGCCGGGGCGTGCCGCGTACCAGCCCTGCGGCCGGTCCTCCTCCACGCCCTCGACCATGCGGATCTCCTGCGCGCCCGACGGCACGATCTGCGCCCACGACGTGTCGCACCGCCGGGCGATGAACGCGGGTCGCCCCCGACACGCGGCGGAGAGCGCCACCTCGGGATGGAGATGCATGAACGACTCGAGCTCCCACGTCCCGCCGCCGAGCAGCTCGTCGCACACGAGCCAGAACCGCCCCGGCAGGCAGAAGACGTGGCGGCGATGGTTGAGGCGCAGGTCGAGGGCGAGCCGCGCGAAGCCGTCGTGCGTGCCGGAGAAGTAGACGAGGCCGTCGCGCACGACCCAGTGCACGTCAGTGACGGCCGGGGCGCGTCCGTTGGCGCGCTGCTCCGCGCCCCCGACGCTGACGACGTTGTGCGCCCGCGTGCTGCGGAAGTACTCGCGCCAGGGAGCCGGCTCCTCGGCACCCACCCCCGCGTCGACGACCAGCCGCGACCCGCCGACCGACAGCTCGTATCCGAAGGTGCCATCGTCCCCCGCCGGCGGTGCGCTGCCGCCGTCGAGGATGAGGAGGTCGCCCGGCTCGCCGGGAAGCAGATAGAAGCCGGTCCTCCGGAGGGCCCGCGGCTCGACGCCGTCGCTGCGCCGCGCGAGGTGTGCGTGCACGCGCCGCCCCACGTCGCCCACCAGCAGCAGCGGCCAGACGCCGGGAAGATCCCCGGGCGGCGCCAGCTCCGGATCGTGGAGGACGACCCCGGCGGTCGCGAGCAGCTCGCGTGGGGGTCGGGCGACGCCGAGCGCCGCGCCGTGAAACAGCGGGAGCTCGCCGTCCGGATGGAGCAGCCGGGCGATGAAGTCGGCCATCGCCCTCACGCGCTTCCGCGCCCAGACTGGCACGTCGTCGTTCGCGCCGAGCACCAGCGCGAAGACCACGAGGGAGTCGGCCAGCACGAGCGCGTGCACCACCGGGTCCCGCGCGGAGTGGCCCCCGTCCTCGTGCACCTGCTCGCGGAGCTGCGTCCACAGGATGGCGGCGCCCGCCTCGAGCCAGGCGCGCGCCTCCATGCCGTCGAAGAAGCGCCCCGCCATGAACAGCGCGCGGCCGGCGTGGATGAGGTGCTCGTCGGCCGGGTGCGCGGCGGCGGCGACCGCGAGCGCGCCCGCCTGCTCGTACAGTCCGTCGAGGAGCGCGCGCCGCTCCGCGGGGTCGACCCGGAGCTCCGGCGCGAAGAGCGTGTGGAGGTAGAGGAGATTCGGAACGCGGCGCGCGAGCGCGGGAAGTCGCCAGCCGACGCCGCGGCCCGCCCGGACGGCGCCGATCCACTCGCGGACGAGACCGGTGGCCACCTCGTACCAGCGCCGCCGCACGTCGGCGTTCGGCGCGAGCGCTGCGGCCACGCCGAGCGGCAGGATGTCGTCGAGCGCGTTCAGCGCGATGCGCCAGGCCTCGGAGAGTCCGGCGGGCTCCCACTCGATACGGCCGGGAAAGCCGACCGTCCGCCCGAGGTAGGTGAAGCGGCGCCCCCGGATTGCGTCCGCGCGCTCGAGGAGCGGCCGCGCCTCGGCCGCGTGCTGCCGTCCGAGGACGGCGAGGCCCGGGAGAAAGGACTGGCCGTAGCGGACGTGCGGCTCGGGCTTCCGTCCCCACGCGGGCTTCGAGATGAGCGAGCGCAGCCGCCCGGGGATTCCGGACGGCCGCAGAGCGGGTTGCTCAGCGCGCCTCGCGACGCGCAGCGATCCCAGATCCACCACGACCCCACCTCCCCACCATCACCGCGGCGCACTGTAGCAGCCGCAGGTCGCAGGTCAATGATGCGCGTGGATCCGGGACTGCCGGCTCACGCCGCGTCCGAGTTCGAGTCCTCCCGCGGCGGACCGGAGCCGCCGCGCCGGAACGGCACGCGTGCCCACGTCTCGCGCGCGACGTCTCTCAGCGACCGGACCACCAGTACGGTCGCACCGAGCGCCACGAACCCCACGACGATCGGCACGGAGATCGCACCCACCGCGAGGCGGGGAACCGCGCGCCACGGGCGCCACCCTTCACCACCGTCCCTGGCCATGCGCCCTCCACGTTGCGATTGTCGGATCGCGTCACCTCTACTCCCTGCCGCGCGTGGCAAGCAAGGCACAGAGCGGCATGAGGGCGCGACGTCTCTCTTCGACCGCCGCGGTCGGCTACGTCTGACCTGGCGGCTCGGCCGGCGGAGCGCCGGGCGGTCGCGGCCCGTGGCTGCGCCGTCGCCGACGCCGCCGCCGCCGATGCGGGTGCGCCCCGGGCGGCCGCGGCGGGCCGCCGGGCAGCGCCGCCTGCGGTGCGGCGGTGGCAGGGTCGGGCGGCAGCCCCGGCGCACCAAGCTCGGCCGCCAGGTCGTCGGCGGCCGGGTCGAGTGGCGGGAGGACCATCGCAGGTGGCGGCGGGCTCGCGGTGGCGACCATCGGCTGCCCGTTCCCGGGCGGCGGACCCTGCCCGTGGTGCCCCCGCCGACCGCGCCGACGCCGTCGGCGGCGACGTCCCGCGCCGTCGGGAGAGAGCGCGGGCGGCGCCATCGGGCGCGGCTCCGCCTCCGCGCCAACTGCCGCGATGTCCGGTGCGGGCCTCGTTCCCTGCCATGGGCGCCGCCCGCGACCACGATGGCGCCGGTCGCCGCGCCGGTCGGGGAAGCGCTCGGGCGGCATCACGCCGTGCAACCGGCAGAGGTCGCAGCGGCCGCAGGGTGTCGGGTCCTCGTCGCCGAAGTACCGGCGGAGCGCGACGCTCCGGCATCCGCTCTCGTTCGCGTACTCGACGACGGCCCGCAGGCGCCGCGCGTCCTCGCGGCGCAGCACCTCGAAGCGGCTCCGCAGGCTCGCGACGCGCTCGACGAGCGTCTCGAGCGGGACGGTGGGATGGATCCGCCCGCCGTCCACACGCTCGCAGATACCAGCCTCGACCAGCGTCGTGACGAGTGAGCTCGCCGCCCGCTGCGAGACGCCCGCGGACAGGGCGAGCTCCTCGATGTTCGCGTCACGGTCCTCGCCGGCGTACGCCTCGAGCGCGCGGCCGAAGCGACCGAGGAGCGTCGGGGACAGCCGCGAGAGGGCGAGCAGGTGCTCCTGGATCTCGAGGTCGCTCTCGTCGAAGAGCAGGATGCACCGCGCTGCGTGCCCGTCGCGGCCGGCGCGGCCCGCCTCCTGCAGGTACCGCTCGAGCGACGCCGGCGCCTGGTAGTGGACGATGTAGCGGATGTCGGGCTTGTCGATCCCGAGGCCGAAGGCGCTCGTCGCCACCATGACGATCCGCTTGCCCTTCTTCATGAAGCGGGCCTGGTGCTCGGTGCGCTCCTTGTCGGTCATCTTGCCGTGGTAGCGCGCGCAGGGGACCTTGATGAGGCGCAGCGCCAGCCACACGTCCTCGACGGTCTTCGTCGTCGAGCAGTAGATGATCCCCGGGCGCGGGAGCCGGCGCGCGAACTTCGCCAGCTGGCGGAGCTTCTCGTCGCCGCGGGCGTTCCGCACCGAGAACATCAGGTTGTGACGGTGCGGGGACGCGACGATGACGTCCGGCTCGCGGAGGCCGAGGTAGCGGACGATGTCGTCCCGCACGGGCGGCGTGGCGGTCGCGGTGAGCGCGAGGATCTGTCCGGCCTGGAGCCCGGCGAGGCGCTGGCCGAGCGCCAGGTACGCCGGCCGGAAGTCGTGACCCCACTCGGAGACGCAGTGGGCCTCGTCCACCGCGACGAGCCCCGGAGGCTGCTTCTCGAGGAGCGCGCCCAGCTCCGCGCCCGCCAGCGTCTCCGGCGTGGTGAGCACGAGGAGCGAGCCGCCCTCTCCGATGCGCGCCAGCGCCGCGCGACGGTCGGCCGCGCCGACCGTGCTGTCGAGCCGCACCGCCGGAACGTTCAGCTGCTGGAGCTTCAGGTACTGGTCCTCGAGGAGTGCCAGGAGCGGGGAGACGACCACCGTCGGCCGCGGGAGCAGCAGCGAAGGAAGCTGGTAGCAGAGCGACTTGCCGCCGCCGGTCGGCAGGATCAGGAGCACGTCGCGCGCGCCGAGGATCGACGCGATCGCGCGCTCCTGCTCGCGATGGAGACGACCTATCCCGAAGCGCTGCCGCGCGATCTGCCGGACCACGTCCGGCCCGGGGCGCTGCTGCGCCTCCTCGTATCCGGGTTCCAGCGTTGCCACTTTCCGTATCCCGCAGGCGACGCAGGCGAGTTGCCTTGGGCCGCCGGCGAACTCGAGGCCCGTGCGGACGCTCCTCTCGTTGTTGCCGTGCGCCGCGCGGGGCGGGGACGTTGGGCCGTCGCTCGACGGCACACGATCCCCTTCCGGAGGTCATTGCTACCTCATCGCGCGCGGGAAATCCACCCCGGCCGTGCCGGGCGGCGGCCGCCCTTCCCCGTCACGGGGACGGTTGCGGGAGTCACTCTTCCTTGACAGAAGACCGGCCGGGGAGCTCGGGCCGACGGGGATGAGATCGCGATGGCCGCTCGCGGTGGCGGTCCTGGCGGCGGGCGCCTGCGCCCGATCGCGCACGACCCTCCCCGTCGAACCCGGGGCGAGCTTCGCGATCCATCCCGAGCGGGACGGTTTCGTCGTCGACCGCATGCGCGACGGCGGGACGGGCGTGCTGGAGAAGCCAGGCTGGCTTCACGACCCGAGCGGGCCGTCCTTCATCCTCCGCAGCGGCGCCGACGTCCGCGCTGCGCTCTGGCTGGTCGGACGCTCGCGGGTCCTCGTCCGGGAGGACCCATCGACCCTCGCACCGCGCACCGGGGAGGTGCTCGTCAGCTGGGCCGACGGCGCGGCTCGCCTGACGCTGTGGGCGCGTGACGGCTCGACACTGCAGACGGACACCTTCGGACGCGAGGGCCCGGGGACCGCTCCGCCGCTCCTCAGCCGCGAGCGGGCGACATCCGGTGTCGACGGGACGTACCGCGCCCTCGTCCGCGACGCCGGGGGCACGCCCGTCGGGTGGATGCGCGCGCGGATCACGCGGGATCCGCACGAGGCCCGCGCGTACGACGCGGCGTTCCCAGCACGCGTCGAAGACGGTCTCGCCGCGGCTGCGTCCGTCGCCCTCGACGCCGAGATCGGCTGGATCGAGGAGCACGCCGGCAGCGCACAAGGATCAGAAGAACAAGAGCGTGGCGGCCATCGCACCGAGCGAGATGCCCGCAGCCAGCACCCCGACGGCCACCTTCCCGACCGTGCCGAACACGCTTCCGACGGGTCCCGTGGTGCCGGGCTCAGACACGCTCTGCGGCGCGTTCGGATCGATGACCTGGACGCGCTGCTCGTCGGGCCCGGCCACGGGCTCGACGCGCTGCTCGGTGGCGGAGGGAATCGGCGTGATGGTCTGCTCGGGGACGTGCGTGGCGGCGCACGCGGCCAGCGTGAGCTGGAGAACGAGGACCAAGGCGGCCGCGCAGAGCCTCACCGCGCCGGAGCATAGACCAGCTCCGTCCAGAAGGCGACCCGAACGGAGGACACCCTTGCGTGGGCGGGAGGCCCGGTGTACCGCAGCCGCCATGTCGGATGGAGGGAGCCAGCCATGACGAGCCAGCGGCGGAGCGCCCAGCTCGAGGACGTGATCGGCGAGGTGGCGGCGAGCTATGCCGCGGAGCGCCTGATCGACAGCCTCGGCAGCGCGCAGCTCCCGAGCAAGCGCCAGGTGATCGAGGCCCTCGGCCACCTGAAGGCGACGATGTACCTCGGCTACTACTCGACCGGGTCGGTCGACGAGCCGAAGCTCCGCTTCGCGGTCGGCTCGCACCTCTACCCCGCGCACGACATCCTGGTGGAGCAGATCGGGCGCGCCGCCGGGTACGAGGGCTTCCGGACCGCTGGCGTGCCGCGGGATCCCGCCTGGCCCGAGACCGTCGTCCTCGGCCTCCTCCGCAAGGTCCCCGCGATCCGTGCGCTCCTCTCGAAGGACGTCCTCGCCGCGTTCCAGGGCGATCCGGCGGCGAACAGCGTCGAGGAGGTGATCTTCAGCTACCCCTCGATCGAGGCGATCACCACGCACCGCATCGCGCACGAACTCTATCGCGCCGGCGTGCCGATGCTCCCGCGGATCATGTCCGAGCACGCGCACGCGACGACCGGCATCGACATCCACCCCGGCGCGCAGATCGGCGAGTCGTTCTTCATCGATCACGGGACGGGCGTCGTGATCGGCGAGACGTGCGTCATCGGGAACAACGTCAAGATCTACCAGGGCGTGACGCTGGGCGCGCTGAGCCTCGCCCGCGGCGTCCCGGGCGCACCGGCCGGCGGGAAGCGGCACCCGACCCTCGAGGACGACGTGACCATCTACGCCGGCGCGACGATCCTCGGCGGCGACACCGTGATCGGGGCGGGTTCCGTCATCGGCGGGAACGCCTGGCTGGTCGAGTCTGTCCCGCCCGGGAGCCGGATCAGCTACGAGGCGCCGTCCCAGCGCTGACGCCCGGCCATGCTGCCGGAGGAGTTAGAACTCTCGGCAGAACAGCAGGGTGTTCCCGGCGCGACAGTCCCGGATGACACCAGGACGGTCGGACGGAGCCTGTGCCTGCACGGACTGGTACGTGAGCGTGACCGTGATCGGCCCGAAGAACGGCGGCTTCATCCCCCCCGACGGCGGGT
>CAZLYE010000379.1:0-3096 GCA_964562865.1 uncultured Binatia bacterium (SeqCode)
GCGCTGCGATCCCACGAGCCAACCCGCGAAGTGCGCGAGCGCCGCGTGCGACACGGGGACGCCCTTCGGGATGCCCGTCGTCCCAGAGGTGAAGAGAATGTACGCCGGGGTCTCCGGATCGGGCGGAGGCGGGTCGGCGTCACCGCTCGTCCCGGGAGCGTCTGCCGCGGAGGCACCGAGCGGGTCGAGCCGGATGGTGGCGATGCCCCGCGCCGCGAGCTCGCGCGCGAGCGGCGAGGGAGGCTCCTCCGCCAGCACCGCGTCCTCCGAGCCGACCGCGGCGAGCATGCGGGCGACGCGTCCCGGCGGCAGCGACGAGTCGATCGGAACGTACGGCCGGCCGAGCCGGAGTGCCGCGAGCATGCCCACCAGGACGGCGGGCTGCTTCTGCCCGTAGACGAGGACCGGCGAGCGACGCGCGGCGAGCCGGGACCCGAGCCGGCGCGCGCGCTCCAGGAGCTCGGCGTACGCGAGCGCGCCGTCGGGCCCGACCACCGCCGGTCTCCCCGGCGCGGCCGCCGCTGCAATCCGGGAGAAGAGTGACGCTCGAAGGCGTGCTGCGTCGGCCATCCCGACTCAGAACGCCTGATAGACGTACGGCGTCGCCTGGTAGTCCGGGAACAGGTGCACGAGCAGCAGCCCTGCGATGATCACCAGGTAGTAGAGCGTCAGCCGCAGGACGCGCCGCCGGTCGATCACCGCAGCCCCCCGGGCGATTCCGCCCGCCCCAGCCTTCCCGCGATGTTGGCGATCAGGGCACGCGGCGTCGACCACTGCTCGCGGTCGAGCTCCGCCGGGGAGATCACCAGCCCGAAGGCCTCCTCGAACGCGACGAGGAGCCGCACGACGGCGAGCGAATCGAGGAGCCCGGAGGCGAAGAGCGGCACGTCCAGGTCGCGTCCCACCTCGTCGTCGCCCGCCACCTCGCACAGGATCTCGAGCGCCCGCGCGGTGACCGCTCCGTCTTGCTCCATCGCTTCCCTCCTCAATCCGAAACGCCCGCCGGCCGCGCGGCCGCGTCGGCGAGCTCTCGCGGCGGCTCCGGCGCCGGGACCTCACGCGCGAGCGTCGCCAGCGCGGCGCGGATGTCCTCGACCGATCCCGTGTGCCAGAAGACGTCGAGCGCGCGATCGGCGAACACCCAGCCGCGGGCGCTCAGATGCGAGGCCGGGTCGGTCACGAAGTAGCGGTCCTCGTCGTGCGCGCGGAAGTCGAGCCAGGGAATCCCGGCGCGCTCGCTCGCGCGCCCGTATCGCTCGTAGTACGTCAGCCGGGCCGGTGCCGAGACCGCCGTGTAGTTGAAGAACGCCCCGGGCAGCGGCATCGTCCACACGAGCGGCCGGGCGTGAGCCGCGCGGAGGATACCGAGCACGAGCCGCATGTCCTCCCACTCCGCAGAGTGCGTCATGTTGCGTTCCCAGTCGCGCGGGGGCGGGAGGACCTCCCCGTTCCGGTTCGTGCGCCCGGTTCCGTACATCGCGAGCGCGGCGCGGAAGTGCGGTCGCTCGCGGAGCTCGTGGTACGCGTCGTCGCTGAAGCCGAACGGGTTGGTCGTGTCCGCCTTCGAGGCGAGGCGCGTCCCGCGCGCCGCCATCGCCGTCCAGTCGAGCGGGCCGCGCCGCGGGGGCAACCCGGCAGGACCTCGCCGCATCCTCCAGAAGTAGGCCGCGGTCCGCGCCGCGTCGCGAACCTCCAGCGCCCAGGCCGCCACGCGACCGAGGGGAGCGAGCGCGGCGTAGCCGGCGAGGTCGATCCGGGTGGGATGGGCGAGATCCTCGACCGCGCGACGCAGGAGCGGGTCGTCGCGGAGCGACCCGGGATAGGCGAGCATCCGGCGAGCCCCGAGCTCGCGCAGCGGGAGCGGGATCGGGGCCTCGAAGATGAAATCGTACCCCGCCTCCGGGAGGAAGTTGTGCTCGTACCGGTCCGGCTTCGGGCCGTTCCCGCTCGCGAACCAGGCGGGTGAATCCGAGATGACCACGCGCCGGTTGCGGAGATCGGAGCCCAGCGCGGCCAGTATCTGCGCGAAGAACAGATCGCCGGTGCCGGCGCGTCCCACGGCGAGCACGTCGAACCCGGTCGGGTGCGAAGCGAACACCTCGGTCGGGCGGAAGGGGCCGCCGCAGCAGACGAGCTCCGAGCTGCCGTAGATCGGCAGCACGTGCCCGCTCGCGAGCGCCGCCCGCTGGAAGGTGAGCGTCTGGTACTTGAAGGGCACGTCGGCCGTGGTGATGAGGGCCAGATGGCGGTCGGCGAGATGCCGCGCGGAGGTCCGAATGCCCTGCCCCGCCAGGAAGGCGATGGCGCACGCGAGCACCACGGCGACGATGCCGTCGGGAACTCTCGCAGGGGGCCCGGACCTCTGGGTCGTCGGCATCCCGCGGGAAGACCGCGACGCAGCAACCCCCATGCCACCTGCGCCCGGGTGGCCTCCATCCGCGGGCTGCGCGTCGTGTGAGACCCGGCCCCGCGGGGGTGGGACATTCCGACGCGCACGCGCGACAGATTGCCGCGCCGCACCCGGCCCCAGGTCGTACGAGGTTTCGATCCCGTCCACCATCTTCACACTAGCACGTCGACTCTGCGGCGATGCGCGCGCCCGACGGGCGCGTACTCCGCCCATGCCGCGGCGAGTCGCCGGATTCCCTCCCGGACCGTCTCCGGCTCGGCGACGAAGGGCAGCCGGAGATGGTCACGGAAGCGGCCCTCGGGGGAGTTCGTCGTCCCGGGGACGATCGCCACGCCGTGGCGCAGGGCGACCGCAGCCAGCTCCGAGACGTCGCCGGTGGGGATGCGGACCCACAGCGTTAGCCCCCCCGCGGGGCGCCGATGGGACCACTCCGGGAGACGTTCCGCGAGCAGCCCGGTCATCCGGTCGAGCCGCTCGCGGAGCTCTCCGCGGCGCAGGCCGGTCAGCTCCTGCGTCCGGGTGAGCACGTGCACGGCCACCGCCTGCGACGGGAGCGAACCGCTCAGGTCGGAGACCACCTTGAGTCGCGCGAGCCGCGCGATCCAGGGCTCGGGCCCACGGATCCATCCCACCCTCAGGCCCCCCCAGAAGAGCTTGCTGAGCGACCCGACCGTGAGGACCGTGCC
>CAZLYE010000380.1:0-4927 GCA_964562865.1 uncultured Binatia bacterium (SeqCode)
TTCAGCGGCGGCAGACAAAGGTCGGCCTGCGAGTGACCATCTCGCGAATGTGGAGAAGCTCCTTGCTTCGGACATCGAGCGGGCCTCCGCGCAGCGGCCGGGGTCGGTCGCGGGGCCGGAGCAGAAGAACGCGATCGCCCCGCGGCATCCGGCGAACGTCGCCGCGGACTCGTTGAAGGCCGCCGCCCCCGGCACGAACGACGTCGCGTGCCAGAGCTCGTGGAGGACGGTCTCGGCGACGGCCACCGGCGTCTCCGTCGCGGCCGTCGAGAGGAGCGGATCCGCGAACCAGCCGAGCGTGCTGAAGGCGAGCGCGGGCCGCACCTCGACGTCCAGCTCGCGGGCCGCGAGCGCGGCCGCCGCCGCGTCCGCCGCGTCCCGCTCGAAGAAGCCGCGGTACGGCAGCGCGCCGACGAGTGGATAGCGCCAGGCATACGACTCGAGGCGGTCGCGGCGCGCTGCCGACACGACGTACACGGTCGCGTCGCTCGGGACCTCGGCGAAGGTCGTGTAGCTCCGGCCCACCCGGAGGTGCAGCGTCTCGTCGGCGAAGTCGCGCACCGCGAGCGTCAGCTCGAGCCGCTCCCGGAGCGCCGGCGCGAGGTCCGGGCGCGCGAGGAGCGCGGGGATCGGCTGGCGGCTCCAGAGGAGCCGCGCCTCCGACCAGCCCGCCCGGAGGAGGTAGCGCGGCTCGCCGCAGCCGGCGAGCGCGAGCAGCACGATGCCGAGGAGCGCGCGTCGCATCACGGCTGCGCGGCCGCGCGCTGGAGCGCGGGCCGGTCGCCCGCGTACTGCATCCGGTAGAGGCGCGCGTAGATGCCGTCCCGCGCGAGGAGCTCCCGGTGCGTCCCGGCCTCGCGGAGCTCCCCCTTGTGCAGGACGAGGATGCGGTCGGCGTTCTCGATCGTCGACAGACGATGCGCGATCACCAGCGCGGTCCGGCCCTCGAGCAGCTTCGCGAGCGCGTCCTGGACGAGCCACTCGGTCTCCGGGTCGACGCTCGACGTCGCCTCGTCGAGGACGAGGATCGCCGGCTCGTGCGCGAGGGCGCGCGCGAACGCGAGGAGCTGGCGCTGACCTCCGGAGAGGTTGCTGCCGCGCTCGCGGACGAGCGCGTCGTAGCCGCCGAGGCGGCGGACGAAGCCGTCGGCGTTCACGTGCGTCGCCGCGGCCTCCACCGCGGCCCGCGAGATCTCCGCGCGCCCGAGGGTGATGTTGGCCTCGACCGGCCCGCTGAAGAGGAAGACGTCCTGCAGGACGACCGCGATCCGCCGCCGGAGCGCCGCCGCGTCCCAGTCTCGCACGTCGATCCCGTCGACCAGGATGCGGCCGCGCTGCACGTCGTAGAGGCGGTCGAGGAGCTTGATGAGCGTCGTCTTCCCGGACCCGGTCGCGCCGACGATGGCGATCCGCTCGCCCGCCGTGATCCGGAAGGAGACGTCGCGGAGCACCCACTGGTCGTCGCGGTAGGCGAACCAGACCCGATCGAACTCGATCTCCCCCCGGACGCGGACCGGCACCCGCGGGTGCTCCGGTCCCGCCTCGGTCTCGAGGTCGAGGAGCCCGAAGATGCGCTCGGCCGCGGCCATCGACTGCTGCATCACGGCGTACTTGGCGCTGAAGTCGCGGATCGGGACGAAGAACTTCTGGATGTACTGGATGAAGGCGAACACGGTGCCGATCTCGACCAACCCGACGCGGTGGAGCCGCCCCCCCTCCCACAGCATGAGCGCGATCGACACCGTGCTGACGGCCTCGACGAACGAGAAGAGCGCCGCCTCGAGCTTGTTCGAGAGGTGGTTCGCGTCACGGTGGTCCGCGTTGAGGCCGTCGAATTCCACGAAGGCGCGCGCCTCGCGTCCGGACAGCGCGATCGCCGTCATCCCGGAGATCGCCTCCTGGAGGTAGCCGTTGATGCGCCCGATCCGCTCGCGGATCATCCGGTAGGTGCGCCGCGCCATGCGCCGGAAGTAGTCGATCGCCCACACCATCACCGGGAGGAGGGCCAGGCTCATGAGCGCGAGGCGCCAGTTGATCCACAGCATGAACCCGATGATGCCGGCGAGGCCGAGGACGTCGAGCAGGATGGTCATCGCGCCGGCCGCGAACATCTCCTGCAGCACGTCGACGTCGGTCGTGAGCCGCGAGACGATCCGCCCGACGGGATTCTGGTCGAAGAACCGCATCGGGAAGCGCTGCACGCGCGCGAACAGTGCGACGCGGAGGTCGGCGAGGCTGCGCTGCGCGACGACCATCGTCAGGTACTGCTGCCAGTAGTACGCGAGGAACTCCCCCACGACCGCGGCGACGAAGACGGCGCCGAGGCGCCGGAGCCCGTCCGCGTCACCGCGCAGGACGTAGCGGTCGATCCCGATCTTCATGAGGTAGGGCTGAACGAGGCTCGCGAGCTGCTGCACCGGCGAGAGCAGGAGGGCGGCCCAGAAGACGCGCCGGTAGGGCCGCACGTAGGTCCAGAGGCGACGCAGGATGCGGACGTCGTACGCCTTGACCGCCTCCTCCTCGCCGTGGATGTCGGTCGGCATCAGATGGCTTCCAGCTCCACCTCGAGCGACTGCTCGCGGAAGAGGTCGGCGTACACCCCGCCGCGCGCGAGCAGCGTCTCGTGGTCGCCCAGCTCGACCACGCGCCCCTCGTCGACGACGCAGATCAGGTCCGCCTCCTTCACGGTCGTCAGGCGATGGGCGACCAGGATCGTCGTCCGCTCGCGGAAGAAGTCGCGGAGCCGGTCGAGGATCTCGCGCTCGGTCTGCGCGTCGACGCTCGAGAGCGCGTCGTCGAGGACGAGGATGCGCGGCGCCGCGGCGAGGACGCGCGCGAGCGCGACGCGCTGCTTCTGCCCGCCCGAGAGCGTGACGCCGCGCTCACCGACGATCGTGTCGAGGCCGTGGGGGAACCCGGCGAGGTCCCGCGTGAGCGCGGCCATGCGGACCGCCCAGTCGACGCGCCCGTCGCCGTCGCCGTCGAGGGCGAACGCGACGTTCTCGCGGATCGTGCGCGAGAAGAGGAAGGGGTCCTGCGGCACGAGCCCGATCTGGCGGCGGAGCCAGCCGAGCGGCAGGCCCCGGACGTCGTGGCCGTCGACGAGGACGCTGCCGCCCTCGACGTCGAAGAGGCGGGGCAGGAGCTGCACGAACGCGCTCTTGCCCGCCCCGGTCCGGCCGACGATCGCCACCGTGCGGCCGGCCGGCACCGTCAGGTCGACGTCGTCGAGGACCGGCTCCGCGCCCGGGCGACCGGGATAGCGGAAGGTCACGCCACGGAGCGCCACCTCGCCGCGGAAGCCGAGGATCGGTGACGCGCCGGGCGGGCTCGTGATGGCCGGCTCGACGGCGAAGAGCTCGTTCAGCCGATGCATCGCCGCGCGGCCGCGCTGCAGGATCGACAGCATCCACCCGAGCGCCATCGTGGGCCACGCCAGGAGCCCGAGGCAGGTGATGAAGGCGACCAGGTCACCAACCGAGAGCCGTCCCGTCATGACCTTGTGGCCGCCGTAGACGAGCACGACGAGCGACCCGGAGCCGCCGACGACGTTCATCACGGGGCCGATGAAGCCGCGGATGCGCGCGAGCCGGAGGCTCTGCTCCTGGAATCGGTCGTTGGCACGCGCGAAGGTCCGTATCTCGTACTCCTCGGCGGCATACGACTTGACGACGTGGATGCCGGACAGGTTCTCCTGCACGCGGCTCGAGAGCTCGCCGAGCCCCTCCTGGACCCGCAGCATGCGCTCCATCAGGAGACGGCTCGTCCGCTTCACGACGATCAGCGCCACCGGGTAGACGGCGAGCGCGGCGAGCGTCAGCCACGGGTCGATCGAGAGCATGATCGACAGCCCGTAGACGTAGTAGACGGGCGTGTTGATGAAGTTGAGGATGCCCGGGCCGAGCAGCATCCGGACCGCGGTCACGTCGTTCACGAGCCGCGACATCAGGTCGCCCGTCTGCCGCTGCTGGTAGAACGAGAGCGGCAGGGTCTCCAGGTGCCGGAAGAGGTCGTTCCGGAGGTCGTACTCGATGTCGCGGCCGACGTTGAAGATGACGAACCGCGAGTAGGTCCGGACCACCCCCTGGACGAGCGCGATCGCGCCGATGGTCGCGAGATAGCCGAGGAGGACGCGCAGGCTCGCGTCGCCGGCGATCGCGTTGACGCTCCGCTTGAGGAGCCCCGGCACCGCCATGGCGAGCGACGTCGCGGCGATCAGGCAGAAGATCCCGCCCGCGTACCGGACGCGGTAGCGCATGAGGTAGCGCCAGAGGCGGGACATCAGGCCACTGTAGCGACCGCGCGGCCGCTGACGCAACGAGCGTCGGGTGTACCGGCACCCGGGCCCGGCCTATACTCCCGCCCGTGCGCGTCGTGGTGGTGGGTGCGGCCGGACAGCTCGGCCGTGAGCTCGGCCGCGTGCTCCCGCGGGAGACGACGCTCGCCCTGGCCCGCGCCGACCTCGACCTCCGCGACGCGGCCACCGTCGCCGCCCGGATCGCCGCGCTCGCGCCCGCCGTGGTGGTGAACGCCGCCGCCGACAACCGCGTCGACACCGCCGAGGACGACCCCGTGGACGCCGTCGCCGTCAACGCGCTCGCGGTCGCCTCGCTCGCCCGCGCGTGCCGCGACGCCGGCGCGTGGCTCGTCCACGTGAGCACGGACTACGTGTTCGACGGGCGCTCCACCCGGCCCTACACGGAGGACGACGCCCCGAATCCGCTCGGCGCCTACGCGCGCTCGAAGCTCGCCGGCGAGCTCCTCGCGCGGACGCTCGCGCCGCGTCACGCCGTCGTCCGCGTGGCCGGGCTCTACGCGCACGGCGGGTCGCGGGGCAAGGGCGGCAGCTTCGTCGACCGGCTCCTCGCCCAGGCACACGCTGGGCAACGTCTCCGGATCGTCGCCGACCAGGTGACCGCGCCCACGT
>CAZLYE010000381.1:0-4873 GCA_964562865.1 uncultured Binatia bacterium (SeqCode)
TGCGGCGGAAGTACATGACCGGCGAGACCCAGCGGAGCATCTCCTCGACGGCGGTCGGCATGAGCGACGGGGCGCGCGCCAGGCGGGCACGCTCGTCGGGGTGCTGGAAGAGCGCGTGCATGCCGCCCGAGATCAGGTTCCGCGTCGTCTCGTTGCCCGCCACGGCGAGCAGCAGGAAGAACGAGTCGAACTCCACCTCGGAGAGCTTCTCGCCGTCCACCTCGGCCGCCATGAGGACGCTCACCAGGTCGTCGCGCGGCGCGTTCTTCCGCTCGACGGCGAGCTGGTTCGCGTACATGAACATCTCCATCGACGCGATCCGGGAGACGTCGGCGTTCGGCTGGTACTCCGGGTCGTCGAAGCCGATCATCTGATTGCTCCACTTGAAGACCAGATGGCGATCCTCGAGCGGGATCCCGACCATCTCGGCGATGACCTGGAGCGGCAGCTCGGCGGCGATGTCGGTGACGAAGTCGCACTGGCCGCGATCGGCCACGGCGTCGATGATCTTGCCGGCGATGTCACGGATGTGCGGGGCCTGGCGGTTCATCATCTTGGGCGAGAACCCCATGTTGACCAGCCGCCGGAAGCGCGTGTGCCGCGGGGCGTCCATGTTCAGCATGATCGCCTGGTTCGCCTCGAGCTCCTCGCCGTGGAACTCGCGGAGGATGGTGCCACCCCGGCCCGACGAGAACGTCTTCGGGTCGAGCTGAACCGCCATCACGTCGCGGTACTTGCTGACGACCCAGAAGCCCGCGCCCATCCGCTCGGGGTGCCGGTAGACCGGCGCCTCGGCGCGGAGGAGCGTGAACGCCTCGTGCGGCCACCCGGGCACGAAAGTGTCCGGGCTGGAGAGATCGATGTCGGCAAGGTGCATGCGCTCTCAGCTCCCTCGCCGCGCGCGCGGCACGCGGCGCACCGGTCCCACTCCGAGGAGCAGGGCGACGGCGGTCTTGAGGAATCGGCGCTGGCGGGCGACGGCGGCGGAGCTCCGCGGATCGTGCTCCGCGACCGCCTCGAGCAGCGTCGCGTCGGCGAAGTAGCCGAAGATGAGGTGGTAGAGCCCGGCGCCGAGGTGCGGCAGCTCGCTTGCGTCCCACGGACCGAGCGCACCCTCGAGGACCCGGAGGCCCTGCGCGTAGAGCGGACGCAGGAGCCGGCTGATCGTCGTCCGGAGATAGCGGGCGTCGTCCATCCCGGCACGCTTGATGAGCCGCGGCAGGCTCGGGTGCTCCTCGAGATAGTCGAGGATCCGGTCGAGGACGGCGTCCATCACGCGTGGATCGAGGCGGCCGGTCTGGCCGGCCGGCCAGCTCTTGCCGGTCTCGGCCACCAGCGCGATGATCGGCGTGATGCCGCGCGCGAGCACCGCCTCGTACAGCGCGCGCTTGTCGCGGAAGTGGTGGTACAGGCTCGCCTGGTTCCGGAGCCCGGCCTGTCCGGCGATCTCCCGCACCGAGACGCCCGCGAAGCCGCGCTCGGCGAAGCACCGCTCCGCGGCGTCGAGGATCTGGTCGCGCGTGGACGACGGCTCGCGACTGCGGACGACGGCGACGCGCGGGCTCATCGCGTCCCCGCGTACCCGAACAAACGTTCGTTTGTCAAGGCGGCCGTGCCGCGTTAGGAGGTCCCGATGAGCCAGACCCGCCCGCCGAGGGTCGTCGACGCGGATGGCCACGTGACCGAGCCGCCCGGTCTCTGGGCGGAGTACGTCGAGAAGCCGTTCCGCGAGCGCGCGCCGCGCCCGGCGGTCGATCAGCACGGCCGCCCCTGCCAGCTGCTCGACGATCGCATCATCATGCGCCACGCGATGCTGCTCACCTTCGGGCCCGAGTACGATTTCGCCGGAGCACGGATCGCACCCGGCGGGTGGGACCCGCACGCGCGGCTCCGGGACATGGACGCCGATGGGATCGACGTCGCCGTCCTCTTCCCGTCGATCGGGTTCTTCGTCTTCGAGAGCCCGGATCCGGCGCTCGTCGCGGCGCTCTGCCGCGCCTACAACAACTGGCTCGCCGATTACTGCCGGGCCGCGCCGGACCGGCTCGTCGGCGTCGCCCTGCTCCCGCTGATGGACGTCGACGAGTCGGTCCGCGAGCTCGAGCGCACGACCGGGAAGCTCGGCTTCCGGGGCGCCTTCTTCCGCCCGAACCCGTACGCCGGCCGGCCGATCCACCATCCCGTCTACGAGCGCTTCTGGGAGTGCGCCGCCGAGCTCGGCGTCCCCGTCACCGTGCACGAGGGACTGAGCGACGGCATCCCCACTCTCGGCCGCGACCGCTTCGAGAACCCGGCCATGCTGCACGTCCTCTCGCACCCGTTCGAGCAGATGGCGGCGTGCGCGGGCCTCGTCATGAACGGGGTCCTCGACCGCCATCCGGGTCTGCGCGTCGCGTTCCTCGAGTCGGGCTCCGCCTGGCTCCCGTACTGGCTCGACCGGATGGACGGGCATTTCGAGACGTGGGGCAAGCTCCTGCCCGCCCTCCGGATGAAGCCGTCGGAGTACTTCAAGCGCCAGTGCATGATCTCGACGGACCCGGAGGACGGCGCGATCGACGCCGTCCTCCGCCTCGTCGGCGAGGATCACGTCGTGTGGGCGTCGGACTACCCGCACCCGGACGCGCACTTCCCCGGCAGCGTGGACGAGAGCCTCGGGAAGATGGCCGGCGTTCCCGAGGCGGCGCGGCGGAAGATCTTCGCGACCAACGCGGAGCGGCTCTACGGGCTTTCGACGCGTTGAATTGACACGGCGAACCGTCCGGTTGTAACCCGCTCGTCCCATGGCCGAGTCGAGACCCCGCGTGCCGGTGAAGGCCGGCTATTTCACCGTACCCGACGACCCCGCCGAGCCGCCGCGTCTGCTCGGCTCGCGCTGCGAGGCCTGCGGCGAGCACTTCTTCCCGCGCCGCGCGGTGTGCGCGAAGTGTCTGTCGGAGCGCACCGTCGACGCCGCGCTCGGGCCGCGCGGGACGCTCTTCAGCTACACCTTCGTGCACTTCCCGCTGTTCGGCTCGATGCGCGTCGAACACGTCGGCTACGGCGTGGGACAGGTCGACCTGGACGAGGGGCCACGCGTCCAGCTCCCGCTCGCGGGAAAGCAGGAGGACTACCGGATCGGCATGCGGCTCGAGGCGGAGCTCGACCCGCTCCGCGAGCAGGACGGCCGCGACGTCGTCATCGTCCGCTTCCGGCCGGTGGGGAGCGCCCGATGAAGGACGTGGCCATCCTCGGCGTCGGCATGCATCGCTTCGGGATGTGGCCCGACAAGTCGAACGCGGACATGGGACGCGAAGCGGGGCTCGCGGCGCTCCGGGACGCCGGGCTCACGTTCCGCGACGTCCAGGCCGCCTACGTCGGCTACATCTTTGCCCCGGTCATGAGCGGCACGCGGGCGATGAAGGAATTCGGCCTGACGGGCATCCCTGTCCAGCACGTCGAGAACGCATCCGCGACCGGCTCGGCCGCGCTCCGCGAGGCCTGCTTCGCGGTCGCGAGCGGGCGGCACGACGTCGTCATGGTGCTCGGCTTCGACAAGATGACTGCGATGATCCAGTCGTCGGGCCAGAACACCGATCCGGCGTGGCTCGAGGACTCGATCCTGCCCGCGGCGTTCTTCGCGATGTGGGCGACCCGACGCATGCACGAGCGCGGCACGAAGCCCGGGCACCTGGCGGCCATCGCCGCCAAGAACTTCAACAACGGTGCGCTCAACCCGATGAGCCAGCGTCAGCCCGAGCAGCCGGTCACCGTGGAGAAGGTGCTGGCCTCCCGGATGGTCGCCTGGCCGCTCACGGCGATGATGTCGTGCCCGATCGGCGACGGCGCCGCGTGCGCCATCGTCGGCCGGCCCGAGATCGCGCAGCGGCTCCGCCCGGGACGGCCGATCGTGCGTGTCCTCGCCTCGGAGCTCCAGACGGAGCGCTACGAGCGCGGGCACCTCTTCATCGGTCCGGTCGTCGGGCCGGCGCGGATGAGCATCGACACGTCGCGCGCCGCATACGAGCAGGCCGGGCTCGGTCCGGAGGACATGGACCTCGTCCAGGTGCACGACGCGTTCGCGATCGAGGAGCTCGAGTACTACGAGCTGCTCGGACTCTGCCGCGAGGGCGAGGCCGAGGCGTGCATCGAGCGCGGCGACTTCGCGCCCGGCGGCCGCGTCCCGTTCTCGACCGACGGCGGTCTCATCGCCCGCGGCCATCCGGGCGGCCCGACCGGTCTCGCGCAGATCTGGGAGACCACTCTCCAGCTCCGCGGCGAGGCCGGCAAGCGTCAGGTCGAGGGCGCACGCGTCGGCCTCTGCCACATGATGGGCGGGGGCAGCGTGTGCGTCATCCACATCCTCGCGCGCGGGTGATGCCGGCGCGCCGCCTCACGCCGGAGGCGGCAGGTGATACGCGTCGCGCGCGTTCTCGCCGAAGATGCGCCGCCGCTGCGCTTCGCCGAGCGGCGCCGTCACCTCCTCGAGCTCGTGCACGACGCCCGGGAACTTGGCGTCGGGGTGCGGGTAGTCGCTCGCCCAGATGATGCGGTCGGCGCCCACCAGCGGGTGGTTCGCGGTGAACGCGAGCGTCGACTCGTCCGGGTCGAACGAGATGTAGCACTGGCGGCGGAAGTACTCCGACGGCTTCATGCGGAGCCACGGCACGTCCCAGCGGAAGATCTCGTAGTGATGGTCGAGGCGCTCGAGCCACGGCACGATCCATCCGCCGTTCGCCTCGAGGAAGAGGACCGTGAGCTTCGGAAAGCGCTCGAGGATGCCCCCGGCGCAGAAGAGCGCGACGCACTCCATCACGTCGAACGGGTTCGAGAGCGCCTGGCTGAAGAAGACGTTGCCCAGATTGCGGATCGGGTCGGCGGGGCTCGAGTCCTTCGG
>CAZLYE010000382.1:0-4255 GCA_964562865.1 uncultured Binatia bacterium (SeqCode)
CAGCTCGGTCTCGTCAAGCTGGACGAGTAGCGGGCGCGCCGTCGAGGGGAAGCCAGAGGCGGACCGCCGTCCCGGGCGTCGCCGGCTCGATGACGAGCCGACCGCCGAGGGCCGCGGCCCGGCGGACCATGTTCGCCACGCCGTGCCCGTTGCCCGACGTCGGCGCGAACCCCACGCCGTCGTCGCGGATCTCGACGACGATGCCGTCGGAGCCGTCGAGTGCGGTGTGGACCGCGATCGTGCGAGCGTGCGCGTGCCGGAGCACGTTGGTGATCGCCTCCTGCACGATGCGGAAGACCTGGAGCACGCGCGCGGGCCCGAGGCCGGGGAGCGGGGGAAGATCCGCGACCTGCCAGTCGAAGCGGACGCCCTGGCGGGCGAGGCGCGGCTCGAGGCGGCTCCGCACGTTCCCCAGCACGGCCGTCAGATCCTCGTCGACGGGCTCGAGCGAGTCGATCACGAGGCGGAGATCGTCGAGCGCGTCACGGAGCGATCCGGCGAGCGCGTCGGCCGTCCTCTGCCCGCCCTCGGCAAGCGCCAGCGCCGAAACGAGCTGTCCCCCCATACCGTCGTGGAGGTCCCGCATGATCCGCTCGCGCTCGGCGGTGACGGCCTGCGCCCGCTCGAGAGCGCCGACGCGCGCGTAGTTCAGCTCGAGCTCGCGGTGCTTCTCCGCGACGCGCTGCTCGAGCTCGCGGTTGAGCCGCTCCGACTCGTTGAGCCCGTCGGCGAGACGCCCGATCAGGAGCCAGCCGACGGTCAGGATGTTGAGCGGCACGATCAGGGGCGTGAGGAGCACGCCCGCGGGAAATGCGCCGAGCGCGACCCCCCCGACGTCGTGCGCGACGAACACGAGGCCGACGACCGCGGGGACCGCGACCGTCCGGGTCCGGGGATAGCGTGGGTCGCGATCGGCCGCGAGGATCACCCGGACGAGGTACACGCCGAGCGCGAGCAGGGAGACGAGCGACACGAGGAAGATCGGGAAGAACAAGTACGCCGGCACCAGGGCGAAGATCACCGCGACGGCGACGAGCCATCCCGCGAGCAGTCCTTCGAGCCTCCTCCGGTCCCACTCGAGGAGGCGATGGAAGCCCACGATGAAGCACGGCATGAAGGCGTTGCACGCGACGGCCTGGATCCACTCCCACACGCGCGTCGGGACGGGGATGTCGCGCACCACGCCGTTGGCGGCGACGAGCGCCCACAGCGCCATGCCCAGCGGGATCCACCCGGCCCGCCCCGCCTCACCGCGTCGCGCGTAGACCCCGAGCAGGAGGAGCGCCAGACCGAGCGTCATGGCGATCGTGATCTCGGTGACCGTGACCGTCATGAAGTACCGGCGCTCGTAGAGCGGCGCGAGCACGCGGAGCGGGCCGACTCGGAGGATGGGGAGCCGCGCCGCGTTGATCTCGCTCTTCAACCGGACGTGGATGGTGTTCCGCCCCGCACCCAGCACCCGCGCGGGGACGACGAAGAGCAGCGGCCGGTACCAGTTGCGGGCGACGGGTGACGTGAAGCGCCCCCCCGAGCCCACGAGCTCGCCGTTCACGTACACGGCGACGTTGAGGACGGCGGCCGGGAGATAGATCGCCCAGGGCTCGTCCGGCGCCTGCGCGAGCGGAACGTCCACGCGGTACCAGCCCACCGTGGCACCCTCGTGGCGCGCGCGATCCCAGCGGTCGGGAAGCGCCCGGGAGATCCATCCCGCGTTCCCGTCGTCGGGGATTGCGTCGCTGGCGTCGAGGACGAAGAGCGCGTGATCGATCGTGACGAGGCCGTCGGGCGGGTGCTCGACGCAGCCCGAGAGCGTCAGGCTCAGGCCGGCGACGACCAAGGCCGCCAACGACCAGCCACGGCTGTCGCCGACCCGCACGACGGAAGTAGAGCACGGACGTTCGTCGGCCTTCCAGCGCGAACGACCCATGGACGTCTCGGAACGGAGCGTCGGCTCCCCAATCCGGGGGATGTCCCCGCAGGGCGCTCCGCGGACCCGGCCGCGGCCACCGCCTTCCGAAGGCGCCGACGGGCTCACGTTGACGCCACACCCTGCGCCGAGGCACTTTCCCCGCATGCAGACCCACGAGCGGTTGTTCATCGGAGGCACCTGGGTTCCCCCGTCCAGCTCGGCGACGATCGACGTCATCTCACCGCACACCGAGGAGGTGATCGCCCGCGTGCCGGAGGCGCGCGAGGCCGACGTCGAGCGTGCCGTCGCGGCCGCGCGCGAGGCCTTCGATCAGGGCCCGTGGCCCCGCATGACGCCGGCCGAGAGGGCCGACCTCATGACCGCGCTCCTCGGGCAGCTCCAGACGCGCGCCAACGACATCGCCGTCACCATCACGCAGGAGATGGGCTCGCCCATCTCCTTCTCGCACATGGGCCAGGTGATGGCCGCGAACATGGTGCTCGACTACTACATCCGCCTGGCGCGCGAGTACCGCTTCGAGGACGTGCGCGCGGGCATGCTCGGGCCGTGCATCGTGCGGCGCGAGCCGGTGGGCGTCGCCGGCTGCATCATCCCGTGGAACGTCCCGCTCTTCGTCATCATGTTGAAGCTCGGCCCGGCGCTCGCCGCCGGAGCGACGGTCGTGGTGAAGCCCGCGCCCGAGACGCCGCTCGACGCCATCCTGCTCGCCGAGGCCGTCGAGCAGTCGGGCATTCCCAAAGGCGTGGTGAACATCGTGGTCGCGGGGCGCGAGGTGGGCGAGCACCTCGTGCGCCATCCGGCGGTGGACAAGATCGCGTTCACGGGCAGCACGGCCGCCGGACGCCGGATCGCGTCGATCTGCGGCGAGCAGTTGAAGCGCGTGACGCTCGAGCTGGGCGGCAAGTCGGCGGCCATCATCCTCGACGATGCAGACGTGCCGAGCACGCTCGCGGGTCTCCTTCCCGGCGCGCTCATGAACAACGGCCAGGCGTGCGCGGCCCAGACGCGCATCCTCGTCTCGCGCAAGCGCTATCGCGAGATCGCGGGCGCGCTGGCCGAGGCGGTCGGCGCGTGGACGGTCGGCGATCCGATGGACCCGTCGACGCTCTGCGGGCCGCTCGTGGCTGCCCGACAGCGCGACCGCGTCGAGGGCTACATCGCCGTCGGCAAGAAGGAGGGTGCCCGGATCGCGTACGGCGGCGGACGGCCGAAGGGCTTCGCCAAGGGCTGGTACGTCGAGCCGACCGTCTTCGTCGACGTCGACAACCGGATGCGCATCGCCCAGGAGGAGATCTTCGGCCCCGTGCTCGCCGTCATCCCCTACGAGGACGAGGCCGACGCGCTCCGCATCGCCAACGACTCAGACTACGGCCTCGCGGGCTCGGTCTGGACGGCCGACGTGGACCACGGACTCGACGTCGCACGGCGCGTGCGCACCGGGACCTACACCGTGAACGGCTTCGCGATGGAGTTCAGTGCGCCCTTCGGGGGCTTCAAGTGCTCGGGGATCGGCCGTGAGCTCGGGCCCGAGGGCCTCGAGGCGTACCTCGAGCCGAAGCAGATCAACCTGCCGATGGGCTACGAGGTGCGCTGAGGCGGCACGCCGACGGCTTCGGCGCTCGTGGAGGGGCTCGTCGACGCTCGGCAGCCCTTCTGTTACTCGTGCCCCGGTGGTGGACGTCGACTGGAAGCCGGCTCTCGTCCACGCGCTCAAGACGGGCGACCGTGCGGCGCTCGCGCGCATCCCCAAGACGGACCTCCACTGCCACGCGCTGCTCTCGGCACCGATCGAGACGTACGCCGCCGTCGTGGGTGACCTGCCGCCGGTGCCCCGCCGCTTCGGGAGCTTCCAGGCGTTCGCCGGCTGGGTCGCGGCGCACCTGCTTCCCGCGCTGCCGGATCCGAGGGTCGTCCGCCGCGTCCTCCGCGCCGCCCTCGACCGCATGGTCGCCGACGGCGTCGTGTATGCCGAGATGAGCTTCGACCTGATCGCGCCGGATTTCCTCCAGATGCCGGTCGAGGAGTTCGCCGCCCTGGTCCAGGAGGAGAGCGCGCGCGTGGCGGCGCACCTGTGGCTCGCGCCGGAGATCGGCATCTCGCGCGGCCTGCCGCCGGAGCAGGCGATGCCCCGGCTGCGCGCGTGGATCGCGACCGGGGTGTTCCGGAGCGTCGATCTCTACGACGACGAGAACCTCGGCCGGCTGGAGGACTTCGTTCCGCTCTACCAGCTGGCGGGCGAGCACGGCCTGCGTCTCAAGGCTCACGCGGGGGAGATGTGCGGGCCGGAGGCGGTCCGTCGCGCCGTCGAGCTGCTCGGGCTCGACG
>CAZLYE010000383.1:0-5092 GCA_964562865.1 uncultured Binatia bacterium (SeqCode)
AGCTCGAGCGGGACGGCGTACCGGCCGTCGTTGTCCTTCACGCGGTAGATCTCGTACGCGCCGACCGTCTTCTCGTGCACCAGGTCCGGGCGCTTCGCCACCGCCGCCTTCGCCTGCGGGCTCCGGACGATGTAGTCCGAGACGTTGAACATCCGCAGGTGGTCGAGCCCGTGGTCGAGGTCGAGGCGCGAGCAGCCCCAGTGCGGGAACGGGCACGACGTGACGTTCGAGACCTCGGACTGGATGAAGAAGACGAAGGGCGCGGTCTCGGAGGCCTGCATGTAGAGGCCCTCGAGCGTCGAGCGTCCCGAGAAGAGCGGCAGGTTCTCGAACGCCCGGACGGTGCCGAGCGCCTCGTGGTCGGGCGAGTGCTCGTAGACGACGCGCGGATCACGGAAGTCGCCGTGCACCCGCGCGTTCACGTCCCGGAAGGTGGGCCAGGGCGCCTTCTTCTCGAATCCCGAGTAGTTCCAGGTGATCCACGACGGGATGAACGTCACGCGCGCCTGCACGAACGGCACGATCGTGAGCGCGCCGATCACCGGCCACACCTCCGGCGCGGGCAGCCGCCCGAAGAGGTACCCGAGGCCCGCCGCGGCGGCGAGGCAGAGCCCGAGCTGCGTGAACGGCAGGAAGCGGATGTCGACGACGTTGAAGGCGTGCGCGGTGAAGTAGAAGACCACCCCGATCAGCGTGCCCGCCCAGACGATCGTGAGCCCCCGCGGATACGCTTCGCGCCGGAAGAGCGCCACCACCCCGACCAGGAGGGCCGTGACGACGGCGACGATGGCCGCGGGCCAGAGGATCGGCGGCAGGATCTCGCGCCACGAGTTGATGACCCAGACGTAGCTGTAGACCGTCGTCCACGGCGAGTAGGCGAGCAGTGGGATGAGCCAGAAGCCGAGGAGCAGGACGGCGAGGCCGTGGATCGCGACGAGCGTGCCGACGCGTCGCCACCAGCCCCGGAGGGCGATCAGCTCGACGAGCGAGGTGAACCCCGCCCAGATGAGCGTGTAGCCGTGCGCGAAGCCGATGAGTGCGACGAGGAGCGCGTTCCACGCGCGGCCGCGGCCCGTCTCGATCGTCCGCCGGAGCGTTCCGAGGAAGAGCACCGCCAGCGCGAGCCCGAGCGAGAACGCGAACTCCCCGGCGAGCGTCGACGGGATGTTCCCGCCCCACATCGAGTTCGCCTCCATGAACAGGAAGGGGAGCGTGGCGAGCGCGCCGAGCGCCGGGCCCGGGAACGGCGTGCCGCCGAGGCGGAGCCCGAGGTACGCGCAGACCGGGAGCAGGAACGTCCCGAGCACCGTCCCGATCTTGAACGCGACGTTGAGCGAGGTGACGAGCGAGATCGCGGCCATCGCGACGAACGCGAGCGGGAAGTAGAGCTGGAAGAGCGGGAACCCGCAGTAGTTCCCGGGACACCAGCCCGTGACGCGTCCGTGTGGGAGCAGCTCGTCGCGCAGGTAGCGGGCGGCCCAGACGTGCGATCCCATGTCGCCGCCGTTGGTCGTGGTGGCGGTCAGCATCACGTTGGCGGGGAAGTACGAGGCGACGAACACCACCGCCACGCCGACTGCCGCGACGTCGAGCAGGGCGCGGAGCACGGGGCGCCAGCGGTCGAGGCGCGCGCTGCCCGGGCTCATGGCGGCCGCGTCAGGCGGCACGGCGTGCGGTGACCTGCCGGAGCATGAACCCGAGCCAGGCCGCGCCGAGCACCCCGGCGATGACGAGGAACGTGTTCCCGGGGACGTGGAAGAAGGACTGCGCGCTCAGGATCTCGATCACGGTCTGCGCCACGACCGTCTGGTGGGCCGCATCCTCGTCGTACTCGACCGCGGCGAAGATGGGGTAGTGGCTCCCCGCGAGCGCCGTCCGGTTGACGATCGGAACCGACACCGTGGTCTCCTGCCAGGCGGCGAGCCTGACCGGGTCGGACCGGTTCGACGCCTCGAGACCCTCGGGCAGCGCGATCGTCACCGCGACCCGTCGCTCCACGGCCGAGAGGTTCTTCAGGCGGACGTGGACGGCGCCCGAGCTGGAGAGCGGATCCGCCTTCACCTCCGACACCGCCACCTTCGAGGGCGGCGGGCTCGCGCCGACCGTGACGAGCCCCACGTGGAGTGCCTGGAACGGGTACTGGTTGGCGTCGGTGTAGTCGATCGCCAGGTGGTACGGCCAGCGGCCCGGGCCGAGGGTGCCGACGTCGACGGAGAGCGTGGCCGTCATCGACTCGTTCGGGCCGAGCGAGGGGTGCGTCTCCCCGCGCGCGGTCTTCTCACCGAACTGGAGGACGGGCACCACGGACTCCGCGGCCTCGTCTCCCGAGTTGCTCAGCCGGACGCGTGCGGTGAGGGCGCCGTCCTTCACCTCGACGCTCGGCATGATCGAGATGCTGATGCTCTTCGCCGCCGCGACGGTGGGGGCGAGGAGGGCCGCCAGCAGGGCCCCGGCACGTAGGGTGGGACGGGCCATGGGGCCGGTAGATTGGCACAAGAGCGGGCGAGGGAAAACACGCGCCCGAACAAGGCGCTCGCGACCCGCCGGTGCAGAAGCTAGCGGCAGACGATACGCGCGCCGGCCTGGGTGCTCGCGCACGACCCGCCGCCGAAGGCGTGGCGCCCGCACGCCCCGGCCTGGCCGGACGCGTTGTCGCCGAGGACGATGATCGCGTCCACCGGGAGGTCCGCCGGCGTGACCGGATACGACCCCTTCTGCCCGCTCACGGTCACCACCACCTCGGGCACGCCGCCGCGCGAGCGGTCGATCACCTGGAGCTTCCGGATGCCCGCCACGGCCCCCGTCCGGTCCCTGTAGGTCCACCGGCGGTGGCGGCTCGCCCAGCGGGGTCCCGGCGGGAGGGTCACCTGGAGCTTCATCGCCCCGGCGCCGTTCTCCAGCATGAGCTCCATGCCGGTCGTTCCGAGCGGGAGCGACGCCACTTTCATCGGGATGTCGAAGTCCGCGCGCAGCGTCAGGCGATCGCGGCCGGGGGCGCCGTGCCGCACCATCATCTGCGCGGTCGCCCAGATCGTCTGCCCGGTCTTGACGATCTTGCAGGGCTCGAGCAGGCACTGCGCGGAGCAGCCGTCGCCGTTCACCGTGTTGCCGTCGTCGCACTCCTCGCCCGGGTCGACGACGCCGTCGCCGCAGCGCGGCTCGCGCTGGCAGGTCGCCGAGCAGCCGTCGCCGCTCACCGTGTTGCCGTCGTCGCACTGCTCGCCCGGATCCACGTACCCGTTCCCGCAGACCTCGAGCTGGCAGGTGGGGGAGCAGCCGTCGCCCGCGACCGTGTTGCCGTCGTCGCACTGCTCGCCGGGCTCGACGACGCCGTTGCCGCACGTGCCCGCGGGCGTGAGGCAGGATGCGGAGTCGATCGTGCTGCGGATCACCCCGCTCACCGTGCTCCCGAAGAGCATGTCGATGTTCGCGAGGCCGCCGGCGAGGAGGTGGCAGTAGCTCATGATCGTGCCCCGCGAGGCGACGACGGGGCCGGTGTAGCAGGGACCGAAGACGGAGGAGGCCTCCTGGTTGTAGCAGCGGTCGAGCGGCGGGTTGTAGCAGTGCGTGTGCGGCGTCCCGAAGTTGTGGCCCATCTCGTGGGTCACCACGAGGACGTCCCAGATCTGCTGCGGGTTGGACAGATCGAAGCTGCCGAAGACCTGCGACACGCCGAACTGGTAGTGCGGGTCGCACACCGACGCGATGTACGCGATCCCGCCCTGCACCGCCTTCCCCGAGACGAAGTGGACGATGTCGTGCGGGCCGGCGATCGCGTCCATGCTGTTCGCCGGGTTCGTCCAGTAGGTCTGCACCTCGTCGAGCTGCGACGCGGTGTCGGTCGCGGACCACGGGTCCGCCGCCGTGTCCCACAGCCGGATGTACGAGAACCGCAGACGGAGCGACACGTCGCGCTCGTAGATCGTGTTCGAGGCGGCGACGAGCGACGCCAGGTAGTCGAGCGCCTGCTGGTCGCTCGCGAACTTCGAGCGGAGCTCGTAGTCGGTCTCCACGGCGACCTCGGCCTCGAGGAGCGTCGTCGACGCGACGAGCGGGAGCTGGGGCGGCGTGAGCCCTGCCTCGGCGCGCGCCCGCGCGCTCACGAGGGGAGAGTCGACCTTGTCGGCGTGCAGGTCGTTGCCGCAGAAGTCGCCCGGCGGCGGATAGAGCGCCGGGTCGGCGTCGCGGAGCGCGTAGCTCCGGTGGCCGCCCGCCCCGTCGGGGCCGAACGGGTACACCGTGCCGCGAGCGACCACGAAGCCGTGGACCGCATCGCGTCCGGCCACGAGGAACACCCGCGACTGCGGATCGCCGGTCACCGTCCCGGCGAAGTAGACCTGATCGGGGAGCGGCAGCTCGCGCACGCCGTGGTCGTCCACCACCTCCACCCGGGCGGCGGGCGAGAACGGCTCGAAGCGCCGGAGCGTCAGCTCAACGGTGGCGTCGCGGCCGAGCGGAAAGTCGCTCACGACGGCCGACGTGCGCGACCGGAGATCGCCGAGCGCCGTCGTGCCGAGCCTGAGCGCCCGGCCGCGCGCCACGCCCCGCGGGAGCGAGCCGACGTGCGGCGTGGAGTTGCCGAGCAGGCTCTCGGCGCGCGCGCCGGACGCCATGGCGAGCGCCACGGCGAGAGCGAGGATCGAACGAGAGCGCGGTTGCGAGTGATGCACGACGGCGCCGAGGAGCAACCACCATGCCCCTCGCCGGGCCACGCGCGTGCGCGTGCTCCGGCGCCGTGCGCGGCATTATTCTGCCGATCGGGCGCCGCGTGGCGAGCGCGTGCCGCGGTCAGTCGCGCGGCGTCAGCCGGGCCCCGAGCCCGCGGAGCCGGCGCAGATAGAAGGCGATCCCGACCGCCACGGCGGCCGCGACGCCGGCACGCAGGCCGGCGAGCGGGTCTCCCGTCCGGGCGAGGTCCGTCGCTTCCCACGCCGCGTACGCGAGCACGCAGACGAGCGAGGCCACGATGAAGATGCGGTGGACGGCGGCCACCGGACCGGGCCCGCGGCGGGTGCTCATGCGGCGGGTCTTAGCAGACGCGCAACCGGGAAGTCATCGGTGCACGGCGCACCTTGACCCGCATGTGCGCTCG
>CAZLYE010000384.1:0-6328 GCA_964562865.1 uncultured Binatia bacterium (SeqCode)
CCATTGCCTCCGTCGGGTGCGCGATCCCGACCCGTCCCGACGGGTCGACCAGGATCACGCCCGCCGTGGCGCCGGTCCGCCGCGCGAGCCCGTCGAGGGCGTGCTGCGCGACCCACGCCGGGTCGAGGCCGCGGCCGACGAGGTCGAGCGCCGTCCGGACGAGGCACACCCGGATGATCGCCTCGCCCGGGCCCGTTGCCGAGCCGGCGCCGAGGAGGTCGTCGGCGTAGGTGCCGGCGCCGATCACCGCGGAGTCGCCGATGCGTCCGCGCCGCTTCCCGGCGACGCCGCCGGTGGACGTCGCCGCGGCGACCCGTCCGCGGCCGTCGCACGCGACGGCGCCGACGGTCTCGCCCGGCGCGGGCTCCCGGGCGCGCCACCGGCGTCGCGCCTCCTCGGTCACGAGGGCCGCGGGGTCGCAGACGGCGAGCGCCGCGCGCCGCGCGAGCGCGACCGCGGGCTCGCCGACGAGCATCACCTCGCGACCCTCGGCCAGCACGGCGCGCGCAAGCCGGACCGGGTTCGCGACGCCGCTCACCGCGCCGACCGCGCCGGCCGCGAGCGTGTCCCCCGCCATGACCGACGCGTCCATCTCGACGTGCCCGTCCTCCGTGAGGACGGAGCCGAGCCCCGCGTTGAAGTGCGGATCGTCCTCGAGGACGACGACGGCGTCGACGACCGCGTCGAGGGCCGAGCCGCCGCGGGCGAGGGCGGCCCATCCGGCCTCGGCGGCCCGCGCGAGCGCCGCCCGGCGCGGCGCGCGACCCTCCGGGGCCTCGCGGCCCGCGCCGCCGTGCACGGCGATCGCGGTCACGACGCGATCGTCTCGGCCACCACCGCGCGATGCGCCGGCGCGCTCCCGAACGCCGCCTCCTGCGCGAGTGCGCGCCGGTGGTACAGGTGCATGTCGTGCTCCCACGTGAAGCCGATCCCGCCGTGGAGCTGGATCGCCTCGCTCGTCACCTGCTTCACCATGTCGCTCGCGTACGCCTTGGCCATCGCGACGGCGCGTCGCGCCTCGGGCGAGTCCTCGTCGACCGCCCAGGCGGCGTAGTACGCGAGCGAGCGCGCGTTCTCGACCCCCACCAGCATGTCGACGCACCGGTGCTTGACGGCCTGGAAGGACCCGACGGCCCGGCCGAACTGCGCGCGCTCCTTCACGTACGCGACCGTCCGGTCGAGCGCTGCCTGCGCGGTGCCCACCATCTCCGCCGCGAGACCCGCGGCCGACACCTCGAGGGCGCGGCGGAGGATCGGCCAGCCCGCATCGGGCGCGCCGAGCACGCGCTCGGGCGGGATGCGGACGCCGTCGAGGGCGACGCGGCAGATCCGCCGCGACATGTCGACGCTGCGGAGCGGCGTGACGGTGACGCCCGGCGAGAGGCGGTCGACGAGGCCGACCACGATCCCGTGCTCCCCCGCGCCGCCCGTCCGCGCTGCGACGACGAGGACGTCGGCGACCTGCGCGTCGGCCACGAAGTGCTTCTCGCCCACGAGGACGAGCCCCCGCTCGCCGCGCCGCGCGGGGAGAGCGATCCCGTCGGCGTCGAAGCGGCCGCTCTCCTCCGCGACGGCGAGCGTCGCGCGCAGCGCGCCGCGCGCGATGCGGGGCAGCCACTCCGCCCGCTGGGCCGCCGAGCCGCCCGCGACGACCGCCGCGGTCGCGCCCGTCGCCGTCGAGAGGAAGGGCCCGGGCAGGAGCGCGCGCCCGGCCTCCTCGAGCACCACGACGAGGTCGACGAACGACCCGCCGAGCCCGCCGTGCTCCTCAGGGACGAGGAGCCCCGTCCAGCCGAGGTCCACGAGCTTCGGCCAGAGCGCCGGGGCGTCGCCCGTGCCGTCGGCCATCACGCGCCTCACGAGGGTCGTCGGACATTCCGCCGCGAAGAAGCGCCGCGCGCTCTCGCGCAGCATGTCCTGCTCGTCGCTGAAGCCGAAGTCCATCGGGTCAGCGCGGCAGACCGAGGACGCGCTCGGCCAGGATGTTCCGCTGGATCTCCGACGTGCCGCCCGCGATCGTGTGCGCGCGGGCCATCAGCTCCCGCGCGAGCCAGTGGCCGGGCGGCTCCCCGGCCTCGTTCGTGTCGATCTGCGCCGCCGGGCCGAGGAGCGCCACCGCGTACTGCGCCATCCGGAGGTTCAGCTCGCTCCCGACGAGCTTCGCCATCGACCCTTCGGGGCCGGGCGGCTGCCCCTTGAGCCGCCGCGTGAGCTGCCGGTAGCCGCTGTAGCGGAGCGCCGTCGCCTCGATCGCGAACTGCGCGAGCTGCTGACGGACGCCCGGATCCTCGATCGCCGGGCGGCCGTCGCGGCGCGCGTGGCGCGCGGCGGCGACGAGGCTCTCGAGCGCGCCCTCGAAGCGGAGGTCGGTCCCGAGGCCGGCGCGCTCGAACATGAGGGTCGTGATGGCCACCTCCCAGCCGCGGTGCTCCTCGCCGACGAGGTTCTCGCGCGGCACGCGGACGTCCTCGAAGAACACCTCGTTGAAGCCCGCACTCCCGGTCATCTGGACGAGGGGCCGGACCGTGATGCCGGCGCTCTTCATGTCGACCAGGAGGTAGGAGATACCGCGGTGCTTCGGAGCCTCCGGATCCGTCCGGGCGAGGAGGATGCACCAGTCGGCGCGGTGCGCGCCGCTCGTCCAGACCTTCTGCCCGTTGACGACGAACGCGTCCCCGTCGCGGACGGCGCGCGTCTGGAGCGACGCCAGGTCCGAGCCGGATCCGGGCTCCGAGTAGCCCTGACACCATATCTCCTCGGCGGAGAGGATCTTCGGGAGGAAGCGCTTCTTCTGCGCCTCCGTGCCCCACTGCATGAGCGTCGGGCCGACCAGCAGGATGCCGAGCAGGTTGGCGCCGGCCGGGAGACGGCGCTTCGCGAGCTCGTCGGCGAAGATCACCTGCTCCATGAGCGTCGCGCCCCGACCGCCGTACTCCCGCGGCCAGTGGAGGCCGACCCAGCCCGCGGCGTGCAGCCGGCGATGCCACGCGAGCTGCCAGTCCCAGCGCTCGTCTGCCGTCATGCCGAACTCGAAGCGATCCGGGTCGAAGTCGGGCGGCAGGTTCGCGTCGAGCCAGCCGCTCACCTCCGTGCGGAACGACTCCTCGGCGGCGCTCAGGCGGAGGTCCATGGGCGCGGGGACTATAGGAAGGGGCGCGGGGCGGCTGCAACCGCCGGCGCGGTGGTGTAAAGGAGGGGACCCTTCGGCCGAACTAGGAGACGCGACCATGGTGTTCCACGGCGTCGACGTGAAGCGACAGTTCAAGCGCATGCGGGAGCTCGCGCCCGAGCCCTACCGGTCCTGGCTCGACTTCGACCGCCAGGCGTTCCAGGCGGGGGCGCTGCCGGCAAAGACGAAGCAGCTCATCGCCCTCGGGATCGCGCACATCACGCAGTGCCCCTGGTGCATCGACGCGCACGCAGAGCGCGCGCGGAAGGAGGGAGCGACCGACCAGGAGATCGGCGAGGTGATCTTCGTCTCGATGGCGATGGCGGCGGGCGCGGCGTGGAGCTACGGTGGCCTCACGCTCCAGTGCCTCGACGAGCATCCCGCGAAGTGACGCGTCTCTCCCGCCTCCTTCTCCCGACGCTGCGCGAGGACCCCGCCGACGCGGAGGTCGTGAGCCACAAGCTCCTCGTGCGGGCCGGCATGATCCGGCAGGTCGCACGCGGGATCTACGACCTCCTCCCGCTCGGGCTCCGCGCGGTGCGGCGCTTCGAGAACATCGTCCGCGAGGAGATGGACCGCGCGGAGGCGCAGGAGATCCTGATGCCGGCCGCGATCCCGGGTGAGCTCTGGCAGGAGAGCGGCCGGTGGGAGCAGTACGGCAAGGAGCTCCTGCGCATGAAGGACCGGTACGACCGGGACTTCTGCTTCGGGCCGACGCACGAGGAGGTCGTGACGGACCTGGTCCGCCGCGAGATCCGCTCGTACCGGGACCTGCCGAAGAACCTCTACCAGATCCAGGTGAAGTTCCGGGACGAGGTCCGCCCCCGCTTCGGCCTCATGCGCGGACGCGAGTTCCTCATGAAGGACGCGTACTCGTTCCACGTCGACCGCGCCGATGCGGAGCGCGAGTACCGACACATGTACGCCACGTACACGCGCATCTTCGAGCGTTGCGGGCTCACCTTCCGGGCGGTGGAGGCCGACACCGGTCTCATCGGCGGCTCGCTCTCCCACGAGTTCCAGGTGCTCGCCGCGTCGGGCGAGGACGCGATCGTCTCCTGCGACCAGTGCGACTACGCGGCGAACGTCGAGAAGGCCGAGACGCGGCCGCTCCCTCCCGGGAACGCGACGGGCGGCGCCCTCGAGCGCGTGAAGACGCCGGGAAAGCGCAGCGTCGAGGAGGTGAGCGCGTTCCTCGGCCTGCCGGCCGACCGCTTCGTGAAGACGCTCCTCTTCCAGACCGCGGGCGGCCAGGTCGTGGCCGTGCTCGTGCGCGGCGACCACGAGGTGTCGGCGGTCAAGGTGAAGGGCGCGCTCGGGGGCGAGCCGGTCGCCCTCGCCGACGAGGGGACCGTCGAGCGGGTGACGGACGCGCCCGTCGGCTTCGCGGGGCCGGTCGGGCTCCGCGTGCCCGTCTTCGCCGATGCGTCCCTGCGCGGCGTCTGCGGTGCGGTGAGCGGTGCGAACGCCGCCGACGAGCACGTGCTGAACGTCGACCTCGCGCGCGACGTCCCCGGTGCCACGTTCGCCGACCTCCGGCAGGCCCGCGCCGGCGACGTCTGCCCGCGGTGCGGGAAGGGGCACTTCACCGAGCACCGCGGCATCGAGGTGGGGCAGGTCTTCTACAACGGCACGAAGTACAGCGTACCGATGGGCGCGACCTTCCTCGACGCGGAGGGCGTCCAGCGCCCGATCGAGATGGGCTGCTACGGGATCGGCATCACACGCACGGTCGCCGCCGCGGTCGAGCAGCACCACGACGACGCCGGGATCGTCTGGCCGACGCCGCTCGCGCCGTACGGCGCGCTGGTCGTCCCGGTGAGCATGGGCGACGCGGGACTCCGCGAGGCCGCGGAGCGGATCGCCGCCGACCTCGAGACGGCCGGCGTCGACACGCTCCTCGACGACCGCGACGAGCGCCCCGGCGTCAAGTTCAAGGACGCCGACCTGATCGGCCTCCCCGTCCGCGTGACGGTCGGCCCCCGCGCCTTCGCCCGCGGCAACGTCGAACTGAAGCGCCGCGCCGACCCCCAGCCCACCGAGGTCCCCATCTCCGAAGCCGCCCGCAAAGCGGCGGACCTGGTAGGGCCCCGATGACGCCCGCTCAGGAAGAGATGCTGGACGCCGATCGCCGCGTCGCACGGGGAGCGGGGCGCGGGGAGCCCCCGAGCGGCGCCTATGAGGTCGCGAGCGCGGCGGCGGTTCCGGAACGCGGCGCACGGCGCGGCCGAATCGAAGCCGAGCGGGGGCTCCCCGCGCCCCGCTCCCCGTCCACCGTCGCCCGCCGTCGCCGCCCGACCCCTCCCTGAGCCATGTCGTCACGCTGGCCCTTCCAGGCCCCCCGCCCCGACACGATACGCCACCGCCTCATCTTCGCCCTCGACGTCGAGACCTCCGCCGAAGCGGAGCGTCTGGTCGAGCTCCTCGCGAAGGACGTCGGCGTCTTCAAGGTCGGGAAGCAGCTCTTCCTCCACTCCGGCCCGGAGATCGTCCGCATGATCCACCGCTACGGGGTGGACGTGTTCCTCGACCTCAAGTTCCACGACATCCCGCACACGGTGGCGAAGGCGGGCGTCGAGGCGGCGCGGCTCGGGGTCCGCTTCTTCGACCTGCACGCCTCGGGCAGCTTCGAGATGATGGAGCGCACGCACGCCGAGGTGAGCCGCGTGTGCAAGCGCGAAGGCATCCGGCGTCCGAAGATCCTCGCGGTGACGGTGCTGACGAGCCTCCGCAAGAGCGATCTCCGGCGCGTCGGCGTCGCGGACGAGGTGGAGGATCAGGTCGTCCGGCTCGCGCGACTCGCCCGCAAGGCCGGGATGGACGGCGTCGTCGCGTCACCGCTCGAGATCGCGCGCATCCGGCGCGAGTGCGGGCGTGGGTTCCTGATCGTGACGCCGGGCGTCCGTCCCCAGCGCCGCGACGGTGCGCGGGACGACGAGGACGACCAGAAGCGCATCATGACGCCCGAGGAGGCGATGCGCGTCGGCGCGGACTACCTCGTCCTCGGCCGCCCGATCCGCGATGCGCGCGATCCGCGCGCCGCCGTGCAGGAGGTGGTGGCGGAGATGGCCCGCGGCTTCCTCTGGCCGGGGCCACGGCCGGGTATGCGGGGGTGAGCCCGGCGCGGAGGCGCCGTGCGCGGCGCCACGCGCGGAGCGT
>CAZLYE010000385.1:0-12490 GCA_964562865.1 uncultured Binatia bacterium (SeqCode)
CGGATCGGCGCCGTGAGCGGCCATCCCTCCGTCAGGTTCAGGTGCAACCCGACCCGGCCGTGCAGACCGTGGCGATCCGCGAGGTCACACGCCGCGAGGAAGCCGGGCATGTTGGCCATGATCGACGTCCTGGAGATGAGCTGCCGCTCGAAGGCGGCGACGATCGCGAGGTTCACGTCGGTCGACAGTCCGAAGTCATCGGCGCTCACGATGATGCGACAGGTGTTCCCCACGTCGGCTCCTCGCCTACCGGCAGCCCGTGCTCGAACCGCACGCGAGGGTGTCGCCGCCGACCTGAAGCGGGCACCATCGGCCGTGTGATCCGTCGCAGACGCAGAGGCGGTGAATGCCGCCGTCGAAGTAGGTCGCCCCGTCGCTGGTCGATCGGCACGGAAGCGGCGCCTCCGCGCGCGGCGCGTAGGCGAAGGAGTCGAACGCCAGGTTCCCGAGCAGCCCAGAGGACCGGTCGCCCCGTTCGGTGTCGAGGTCCAGCACGCCGTGCATGCCGCGGTTCTCCATCGGCACGCCGGCGCCCCCGTGATAGTTCGCGATCACCTGCGCGGTCGATCCGTCGGACTCGAGGCGGATGTGCGGCCGCCCGGCCTCGAACCGGTTCCCGATCATGGACGTCCCGTCGCCGTGATCCTCGATGCCGTGGTCGGTGAACGACTGGACGAGGTTGGCGACGATGTGCGTCGCATTGACCGTGGGCCGCACCACCACCCCGACGCCGCAGCGATCGATCGAGTTCCCGACCAGCCGCACGTCGTTCGCCCGGGGGAGCAGGAGGACGCCGCAGCCGAGGTTCGCGAGCCCGGACTCGGTCAGCGTGTCGGAGTAGCCGCTCACCTTCCCGTTGCCGTCGCTCAGCAGCAGGCCGGTCGTCCCGGACACGCCGTCGGCGGCGATGACGTACAGGTTCCGGAACGTCGACTCGCCGATCAGGGCCGCGTCGACGCCGATCGCGTCGTTCGTGCGCAGACGGATCTCGAGGTCGCTCACCACGAGCCGGCGCTGCACGGTGCCTCCGGAGCAGGCGCGGCTCGCGCAGTCGCCGTCGTCGTAGCAGACGCAGCCCGCCCCGCGTCGATTGGCGCCGATGGCCCCGTCGCACGGTCCCGTGCCCCCGCGGCACGCGCGCGGGGTGGCGACCTGGAAGACGGCGAACCCGGGCCCCGAGGTCGGGGTGACGATCGCGCTCGCCCCCGCGCCCGCCCCTCGATAGACCGACTGTGCGCGGAGCCGGATGGGTGCGCTCACGAGATAGGTCCCGGGGGGGAAGTAGACCTCCCCTCCGCGGCCCGCGATCGAGTCCGTCGCCGACCGGATGGCCTCCGTGTCGTCGGTGCGACCGTCGCCTCGGGCGCCGCGATCGCGGACGTTCACGCGGTCGATCGGCTGCGCGCCCTCGTCCGCCCACCCCGCCCCGCATCCGGAGACGCCGAGCGCGAGACACAGTGCCACGCAGGCCCGCGTCATGGCCGCGTCGACCCGAACGCACCGTCGAGCGGCCAACGGGCGTCGTCTCCGGTGACGCGTGCGCCCGTCAGCCGGGCGTACAACCTGGTCGCGGCGGCCGCGACGTGCCCGACGTCGGCACGCGTCCGCACGAGCTCGAGATTCGCCGCCCGCGCTCGCTCCGTGAGCACCCGATCGTCGAGGGCGCGCACGATCGCGTGCGCCACGCCCGCGGGATCGAACGCCTCGCACAGGAGCCCGTTCCAGTCGGGCCGGATCCACTCCCGGACGGACTCGAGGTCTCCGGCGATCGGGAAGGCACCGCACGCCATCGCCTCGAGGAGCGTGTTCGGCGTCCCGTCGTGCTCGGTGAGCGACACGGTCAGCTCCGCCAGCCGGAAGAGGTCGGCGAGCCGATCGCGCTCGAGGATCGGGAGCAGACGGACGGCCGGGGCGATGCCGAGACGCGCCACCCACCGCTCGGCGCGCGCGTCTCCCTGCATGCCGGTGCAGACGAAGACGACGTCCCGGCGCTGCTTCAGGACCTGAGGGATCGCGCGGAAGAACGTGTCGTTCCGGACGTAGTCCCGGAATCCCCGGGCGTTCACCACGACCGGCGCGTCGTCGGCGATCGCGAGGTCGCGACGCCAGGGCTCCGACGGCCGTCCCGCATGGAAGATCCGCTCGTCGATCCCGCCGCCACTCGGCAGGACGACCGCCGGCCTGGAGGCGTCGAACCCCCACGCGCGGGCGAGCTCGACGTCGCGCTGCGCGTCCGGGACGATCGCGTCGGCCCTCTCGAGCGCCCGCCGGGTGAGGGACGCCATCAGCCGGTTCCGTCCGGCGTGCAGCGTGAAGTCGTTTCCCCACACGGAGAGTGCCAGGGGCACAGGCGTGCGTCGCAGGGCCTCGGCGGCGGCGATGCCCTCGAAGGGGATGCGGAGCGCATGCACGACGTCGGCTTCGACCGCCTCGACGATGCGCCGGATGTGACCGGCATGCCGACGCACCTCGAGCGCGCCGACGACGTAGCGCAGCGCCACGAGGCGCGGCCTCATGGCCAGGCCCGTGGCCCCAGCGACGCCCGACCCGCCACGCGAGGAGTCTCGCCGCCTGCCTCGCCCGAGCCTCGCCGCGAGGCCCGAGAAGGCCAGGGGAACCACCCGCAGCGACCTGCTGCCGTCGATCGGGGACTCGGTCGGATGTGACGAGATCACGTGGACCTCGTGGCCGGACCGGGTGAACTGCCCGATCCAGCTCCGCGCGATCGGGCTCCGTGCGTCGGCGACGAAGCAGAGCCTCATGCGGCCCTCGCGAGCTCCCGCGCACGCTCGATCGCCCCGACGAATCCCTCGACCATCGTGTCGAGCGAGTACTCGTCGAGCACGAGCCGTCTCCCGGCCTCACCCATCCGCCGCGCGCCGTCCGGATCGCGGAGCAGTGCGAGGAGCGTGTCGGCGAGCTCGACGACGTCGTCCTCGCGTACGAGGAGACCGTTCACGCCGTGTCGCAGGAGCGCGAACTCGGGACCGTGCCGGCTGGCGTCGTCGAACGCGACGACCGGGAGCCCGTAGCCGAAGGCATGATGGAGGCTCAGCCCGATGCGGCGGGGGAAGGCGAACACCCGCGCGCTCACGAACAGCGGCGCGAGCTGTTCCTCTCCGTAGATCGCCCCGAGAAACCGCACGCCGTCCCCGACCCCGAGGCGACCGGCCGAGGCTTCGATCTCGGATCGCGCCGGCCCGTCTCCCACCACGAGCAGGAGGGCCTCGGGCACCCGCGAACGGACCCTCTGCCACGCTTCGAGGAGCGCCTTCAGGTCGTCCGCGAAGAGGAGACGGGACACGAAGAGCGCCACGGGTCTTCCGAGCAGCCCGGCCGCGTCCTGCCAGCCGTCGAGCAGCGCGGGATCGAGCCAGCGCCGCCGCGCGTCCTGGATCTCGCGCTGATCGATCGCGTTCCGCGCCACGAGCACGCGGCGCGCCTCGACGCCCCGGGCGACGAGGGCGCGCGCCGCCGCCTCGCCATAGGTCAGCACCACGTCCGCGCGCCGTGCCGCGAGGTCGCGGACGGCACGCCGCCACGGCCGCTCGTGCTTCGAGCACCCGTGACCCCAGGCGACGGTCGCGACCGACCGCGCGCGCGCGCGGAGCAGCCCGGGCAGCAGCTGGACGTAGCGGGTGTTCCACGAGAAGACCGCGACGTCGCACCGCGCCGGGTGAGGTGCGTCCCACATCGCGGGCATCCACCACACGGGCCCGAGCGTCGCGTGCCGCACGGAGGACGCATGGAACCGTCGCCCGTCGTCGGCGCGGTGATGCAGGCCCGGGCCGACCCCGTTTCCGTGGAGGACGGTCAACGAGGCACAGCGTTCCGCCAGCGCGCCGAAGAACGGCTCGCGATAGTGCGGCAGCGCCGGTTGCAGGACCAGCACCCGCGGCCGCGCCGCCCGCAGAGCGTGCCCGTTCACCGCGCCCTCCCGAGGCCACCCAGCGCGGACGCGAGCGCCACGACGTCGCTGGTCGCCGCCTCACGCGCGCCGTACAGTCGTGTCCCCGTCGAGTGACGAAACGCGAGCGTCGCGCACGCGAACGCCGCGCCGTACGCCACGACGCTCGCCCACGCCGCCCCCATCGCGCCGTGGCGCGGGATCCAGAGGAGGTCGAGCAGCACGATGCTGGCACTCCCGACGAGGCTGCAGGCGCTCACCAGCCCGGGCCTTCCCCGCCCCTCGATGTCGGCGGCGAGCAGCCGGAAGAGGCCCCAGAAGATCGCGGCCGGGATCATGACCAGCAGCAGCGGCACCGACCCGCCGAACTCGTGCCCGTACAGCGGAACGATGAGGACCCGGCCGACGAGCGCGAGCGCGACGCCGCTCCCGACCATGGCGACCGTCGTCAGACGGAAGACGCGCGCGGTCGTGGCACCGCCGCCCACCTCCTTCGCCGACACCCGGTGGAACAGGACGTGACCGAGGATGTTCGGGATCGTCGCGATCCGCATCGCGATTCCCACCGCGACCGAGTACACCCCGACCTCCAGCGCGGATGTGAGGTAGTTCAGCAGGAAGATGTCGAGCCGGATCGTCAGGCAGTCCATGAGCAGCGAGACCCAGGAGAACGCGCCCCAGCGGAGCATGCGGGACAGGAGACGCGGGTCGAAGCGCGGGGTCACGCGACGCCGAACGACGAGCGCGACGAGCCAGCCGCCGTAGATCGCGGCACACGCGAGCAGGTATCCGGCGACGTACGCCCGCACGTCGTGCGCACCCGACAGCGCCAGGATCGCCGCCGGCACGAGCAGCGGGAAAGCCGAGGCGCAGATGAACATCGCCCGCGAACGGAATTCACGCAGGCCGCCGTAGATCGCCGGGATCGTGACGAACAGGAAATGCGTGCCGATCAGGCCGACGGCGAGCGTGATGCAGCGAGGATCCATGCCACGCAGCACCGTCGTGGAGAGGATCGCCGGCCAGCACCACCAGAGCGCCAGACCACCGAGCGTCGAGCAGACCGCGAGCGCCAGGACCGAGCCCAGAATGGCGGGCAGATCGGCCGGGTTCCGGGCCAGGAAGTGACCCGTCGGCCGGTCCCATCTGATGCCGATGACGCCGGCGAAGACGGCGGCGAAGCCGGTCGCCAGCGTGAAGACGCCCTTTCCCTCGGCGCCGGTCGCACGCGCAACGAGCACACCGCCGGCGAACGTCGCCGCCGCGGTCGCGACCTCGGCGCCGAAGGTCCACGCGGAATCGCGCAGGAGTCGCGACGTCGCCATCACGCGGCTCCGGCCGCGAGGCGCGCGCAGCGCGCGGGGACGCCGGGAAGGGGGGCCGAGGCCCTCGGCGCGCCCCGCGGGATGCCACGGCTCGCTGCGACCGCCGCGGCGGCCGTGATCCAGACGAACGTGTTGCCCGTGCTGGCCGCATTGATCAACGTCGTCTCGACGCCCCCGAGCGCGGCCGTCCCGACCACGGTCGCAACCGCCAGCACCCCGAGGAGACGCATCTCGGCCACCGGGTGGTGGAGCGCGGTCCGAAGCGCCCGGACGAGGATCGTCACGAGGGAGAGGAGGAGGAGCCCGAGCGCCGGGACCCCTCCCTCGTTCAGCGTCGAGAGATAGGCGGAGTGACTCCGCTTGGCGACCTCGGACACGGTCACCTCGTTGCCGAGCCCGATCCCGAAGACGGGGCTCTCTTCCCAGAAGGACGCGTTCGCTCCCCACACCTCGGACCGCTGTGCGAGCATGTCCCGCTGATCCAGCCGCAGATACGCGGCGGCGTCGCTGTGCGAGACGTCGAAGCTCCACCAGTTGAGCGCGACCACCAGCGCGACGACCGCGACGACGGCCAGCACGCAGCACCGGAGGACCATGGTGCGCCGCGAGCCGATGGCGAAGTAGACCCCGGCCGCGACCAGGAGGAACAGATACGACCCTCGCGCGCGTGTCATCACGAGGAGCGCGAACAGCCAGAGAGCGGCGAGGACGATCACGGCGCGGGAGGAACGCTTCGGGGCGAGCCGCCAGAGCGCGAGTCCGGCGAGGCATCCCATCACGCAGATGGGCCCGAGCGTGGTCGCGTTGAGCGGACCGTAGAATCGATCGCCCCAGAGTCCCCACGTCTCGTGCTCGCCGACGACCACGCACGCGACCGCCGCCGACGAGAGGAGCAACGACGCGACGAAGACCGCCCGGAAGAGGACGACGGTTCCTCCGGCGGATGCCACGCTCGGTCCGACGACGAAGAAGGCGCCCGAGATCATGAAGAGCAGGGGAACGGCGCGTCCCAGGCTGGCGATCGGATCCTCGGCGAATGCCGCGCTGACGACGAACCAGGCGCTCAGCAGGAGTGCCGGCACGCAGGCACGATCCAGCCGGCGAACCGGACGCGGGGCGCGGCGCGGGCGGAGGGCGAGCCAGGCGACGAGCAGGAGCGGATGCACCGCGAACCTCGCGACGGGCAGCGTCCAGTCCGTCTCCCCGTAACCGGCGCCGGACCCGATGTACGAGTCGACGATCGTCATGATCCCGAACGAGCCGGCGGCGGCGCAGAGAAGGATCGTCGAGACCCTGTCCGGACGGGCGCGGCCCGGGCGCGGCACCGAGTGCCCGGGACCGCGAGTCATCGTTCCGCCGCGCTCGACCATCAGCCGCGTCCCGTCATGGCGACCGCCGGCGGCCTCTCCTCCCATCGGTCCACGGGCGCGCCGTGCGGCCGATCGGTCGGCTCCGACAGCTCGGCGAAGAGCGTCTCGATCTGCGCGGCATGCACGCGACGATCGAAGCGCGCGCACACCGCAGCGCGGCCGCGTTGTCCCATGGCCCGCGTCTCGTCCCGCTCCCGCATCGACGCGACGACCGCCGCCGCGAGCGCGTCCGGGTCGCCGGGGGGGAAGAAGCGGCCCGCGTTCGCCTCCTCCACGACGTCGCGGATCACGCCGTCGATGCCGAGGAGCACGGCGCGACCCGCCGCCATGTAGTCGAAGACCTTGTTGGGGTACGTCGTGCGGAAGAGCGGGATGTCCCGCAACGTCGCCAGGCAGGCATCCGCGCCGGCGAGCAGCGCGGGAATCCGCGCCTTCGGCTGCGCCGGCACGAACACGACGTTCTCCAGGGCGCGTTCCCGTGCGGCGTGCTCGAGCGCCGGGCGCGCCTTGCCGTCGCCCACGAGGACGAAGAGCGCGGGCGTTCCGCTGAGCGTTCGCGCGGCGTCGAGCACGACCTCCAACCCGTTGGCCGGACCGAGCGCGCCCGCGTAGAGGACCACGAACCGACCGTCGGCGTTCCATTCCCGCCGCGCGTCGCGGCCGTCCGCGCCGGGATCGAACTGCGTCACGTCGACGCCGTTCGGCACGATGCGCACCTTGTCGTCGGGGACGCCGTGGCGGCGGAGGAACGGCAGGAAGCCCGGGGAGTTGATGACGATCCGGCGCGCCCGGGCGTACATGAAGCGCTTGAGCGCGAGGGCGCCGCGCGCGAGCGCGCCGTCGCGGACGATGCCCATCCCGATCGCGAACTCCGGCCAGAGGTCACGCTCCTCGAAGACGAGTCCGCCCGGCGCGCGACGGGACGCGAGCCACGCCGGCAGGAGCTGCACCAGCGGCGGCGACGTGCCCCACACCACGTCGACGCCCTCGATGCGTCGTGCGGCGGACAGGGCGCCCAGCGCGAAGGACACGAAGCCCTTCCCCCGCGCCCAGTAGCTCCGGTGGATCTCGGCGGATCCGCCGACCCGGACGATCCGCATGCCATCGGGCAGCGACCCCGAGCCGGCCGTCGACGCAGCGCCGGTCAGGTAGTTCGTCGCGCCGGCGATGATCGTCATCCGGTGTCCGTTCGCCACGAGCGCGCGGCCGATCTCGAAGTGGCGCGTGCCACCCGGGTCGTCCGGACCGGCGAAGGCCTGATGGATGAGGAGAACGTGCATGAGTCCTAGTAGTAGAGGACCTTGAAGAGCGCCTTCTGAACGAGGGCGCGCTGACGGCACGGGGCGCTCCGCGCGTACCCACGCCACCGCGACGCCCACCGCTCGAGCTCCGGCATGTCGAGAAGTCGCGCCGTGATCGTGAGCTGCGAGACGTGGAGCCCGTGATAGAAGGGGCTCGCGAGCATCGGGAGCCGCGTGCCCGCCTGCTCGTAGAGGGACCAGAAGCCGCAGTCGAAGCTCTCGAGGTTGCGCGAGAGCGTCCGCGCGCAGGCGTCGAGGAGCCGCTCGGCCTCGCGGTCGCCCGAGGTGACGGCCCAGTCCCGGACCCCCCAGAGCGCCCAGAGAAAGCCGTTCAGGATGTGCGTCGGCGGGTCGACGACAGTCTCCTCGAGCCACGCACCGTCCGAGCCTTCGGCGAGCCGGACGCCCCCGCTCGCGACGTCGAGTCTGAGCGCGCGAAAGGCCGACGCCGCAGCCGTCAGGTAGACGTCACGCCCCGTCGTGCGGTGGGCGCGGCACAGGAGCGAGATGCCCTGGCCCTGCGCGAGCGCGGAGTACCACCCGGCCCTCAGCGTGTCGCGGTACTCCCAGTCGAAGTCGTGGGGCCACACGGGCACCCCCATCGCGTTCGGCCTGAGGTTCGCGACCAGCCAGTCCGCCGCGAGGAGCCAGCGCTCCTCGCGCTCCGGCCGCCCCGTCCGACGGTGGAGGTTGAAGTTCCCGAGGCCCCACTGGGCGATGGCGATCGGGTTGTACTGGCGCCCGACGCGGCCGCGATAGACGAGCAGCGGCACGCCGGCAGGGGCGCGATGCGCATCGTAGTCGGCCTTGTGAAAGAAGCGGTGGTAGTACTCCCCGCAGGGCTCGCCGAACGCCGCCTCGTTGATCTCCGGCAGCTCGTGCCAGAACGTCAGCTGGCTCGGAGCACCGCCGAGGTACGCGGCCGCGACCCGTTCGAGGTACCGCGCCCGCGCGACCACGCGACTGCCGACGCTCGCGATCACCGGGCCCCCAGTCCCGTGAGGACCGCCGTGATCCGCTCCCCGGCCCGTCCGTCCCACAGCTCGGGGATGCGCGCACCTCCGGCGACCTTCCGGCGCGCGGCCTCGAGCGCGGCCGGGATCTCGCGCCGATCGAGGCGCGCGAGGACGTTCGTCCCCTCGCGGACGGTGACGGGCCGCTCGGTGTTCTCGCGCAGCGTCACGCAGGCGACCCCGAGCGCGGTCGTCTCCTCCTGGATCCCCCCCGAATCGGTCAGCACGAACTGCGTCGCGCGGAGGGCGTGGAGCATCTCCACGTAGGAGAACGGGTCGAGGGCGACGAGTCCGCGCGGCGGGCACCGGCGCACGGGACGGCGGAGGAACGCGATGCGCTCCGCCAGCCCGAACTGCTCGATCCGCTGGCGGGTCCGGGGGTGGAGCGGGAGGACGATCGGGACGTCGGCCGCGATCTCGCCGAGCGCATCGAGCAGCAGCTCGAGCGTCTCCGGGGAATCCACGTTCGACGGGCGGTGCAGGGTGCAGAGCCCGAACGCCCGGCCCTCGAGGCCGAGCTCGTCGAGCAGGGCCGACCGAGGCGCGGTCGCGAGGCAGCGGCGCAGGGAGTCGATCATCGGGTTGCCGACGAAGTGGATCCGCTCGCGCACGATCCCCTCCGCGACGAGGTTCTCGTCCGCGTCGCGGCAGGTGGTGAAGAGGACGTCGGAGATCGCATCGGTCACCACCCGGTTGACCTCCTCCGGCATCCGGCGATCCCGGCTCCGGAGCCCCGCTTCGACGTGGACGAGCACCGGACGTCCGAGCGTTCCGGCACCCGCCGTGTGGAGCTTCGCGGTCACGAGCGCGCATGCGGCCGTCGAGTTGACGTCCCCGACGACCACGACGACGTCGGGCCGCCGGTCGAGCAGCACCTCCTCGAACCCGACCATGACCTTCGCCGTCTGGACGGCGTGGGAGCCGGAGCCGACGCCGAGGTTGATCGCCGGTTCGGGAAGCCCCAGGTCGCGGAAGAAGCTTCCCGACATGTTGTCGTCGTAGTGCTGGCCCGTGTGCACCAGCTCGACGCTGAGCGGCAGCGAGGTCGCCTCGCGCGTCGCCCAGTAGATGGGCGCGATCTTCATGTAGTTCGGACGCGCCGCCGCGACGAGGAGGATACTGGTGCTCACGACACGTCCACCGGCGCGCCCGTCACCAGCGAGGCGCGGATCGCCAGGGTCGCCTGCATCCCGACCGTGGTCTCGGAGAACGGGATCGGCTCCGGACCGCCGGAGCGGAGCGCATCGACGGTCGCCTGCAACGCGGCCGCGTGTCCCTTGTCGCGCGCCCACGTCCGGAACCGCTGGCGCTTCCCGCGATGGGTCACCGTGAGGGAACGGAAGTCCTCGAGCACGAGCACGGCACCCCCGCCGATGACCTCGAGGCGTTCCTTCGGATGCGCGGGGTCCCCGTCCGCCGAGTAGACGAGGGTGGCGACCGCGCCGTTCGCGAACTCCACGAGCACGCTGAACGTCTCGGGATCGCGGAGGCGTCCGTCCGCGGTCGGTCTGAGCGCGTGGACGCGCCGCGGTGGCGCGCCGGCGAGGTGCATCAGCAGATCCACGAAGTGGCAGGCCTCCCCGACGATGCGACCGCCGCCCTCCGCGCCGTCGAGAACCCAGCTGCCCTTCGGCGCGGGCCCCGCGTTCACGCGGTAGGCGAGCATGCGCGGCTCGCCGACTGCCGCGAGACACGCCTGCATCCGAACGACGAGCGGGGCGAACCGTCGGTTGTACCCGACCATCACGAACGGTCGCCGGGCGGCGCAGTACGCGTCGGCGACCGCCGCGAGCTCGGTCTCGGAGATGCAGAGCGGCTTCTCCACGAACACGGCCTTGCCGTGCTGGAGGAGCTGCTCCACGACGGCGGCGTGGTGGCTGTGCCTCGTCGCCACGACGACCAGTCCGGTCTCCGCACCGAGCGCGTCCGCGACGTCGGTCGAGCAACGCAGGAACCCGAAACGTCTGCGGGCATCCCAGGCGCTCAGCCCCTTCGCGGTGACGACGCTGATCCTGCGGACTCCGCCGACCTTCTCGAGGGCCGGGAGCAGCGTGGCGCGGGCGTAGTTCCCGGCACCGATCAGGCTGACCCCCACTTCCGTCGGCCCGGTCCCCGCAGCCGGAGGACCGCCCGCGATCGTCGTCGCGGAGGTCGTCACGTCGGCGGTCTCGGGGTACTCGAGGACGACGCCGAGGTGCGGCTCCTGGCGCGCACCGAGCAGGAGCGCGTACGCCTGGTCGGCATCCTCGATCGAGAAGCGATGCGACACGAGCGGCGCGAGCCGCAGCCGGGGCATCAGTCGGAGAAACGCGGCCATGTTCCGCTGGAGCGTCCAGCGCACGTACTCGTACGGGTAGTCGATGCCCCGCTCCTCGTAGTCGCGGTCGTACCGACCCGGCCCGTAGGAGCGGGAGACTCGGAGCGTCAGCTCCTTCTCGTAGAGCGCTCGTCGATCGAGCTCGAGCTCCGTGTCCCCGATGACGATGATCCGCCCGCGTCCTCTCGCGATGGCGGTCGCCATCGCGACGGGGCGGCTGTCTCGCGCCGACGCGGCGATCAGCACGGCGTCGACGCCCCGCTGCTGCGTCCGCTCCTCGACCGTCCGCTCGAGCACGTCGGGATCCGAGGTGGCCGCGTCGCAGCCGAGCGTCGTGGCGAGGGCACCCCGGGACGGCACCGGATCGAAGCCGATGACGGTGCAGCCGGCGGCCTTCAGCAGCTGCGTCGCGAGCTGTCCGATGAGTCCGAGCCCCAGGACGGCGACGGTGTCGCCCAGCTCGGCGCGCGCGAGACGGACGGCGTGGAGCGCGATCGATCCGACCGCCGCGAAGGCCGCCTCCTCCGCCGACACGCCGGTGGGAACGTCGGCCACCAGATTGCGGGGGACCACGTTGTACTCGGCGTGGCTCGCATGTCCGCCGCCCGCGCAGGCGACGAGCGAGCCGATCGGATGCTCGCCCGTTCCGTCCTCGACCACGATGCCCGCGCAGCTGTAGCCGAGCGACTCGGCGAGCTGCAGCCGGGAGCGGACCGCCCGCTGCGTCTCCCAGAGACCGTCCCGCCGTACCTTCTCGACGACCTGCCGCACGAGGTCGGGACGGCGGGCCGCCTTCGCCGCGAGCGACAGGCGCGCGAACTCGGCGGCGGACCGCTCCGTGCCGCCGCTGAGCAGCGAGACCGCGGTCCGCACGAGCACGCACCCCGCCCGCCCGCCCGGGCGCGGGACGTCCTCGATCCGGGGCGTCGTCGCCCCGTCACGCACCACACACCTCACGGCCATCCTCTCTCGCGCGGGGGCACCGACGGCACGGCTCACCCCCTCACACGGGTGTTCCCGCGGCTTCCGTCCTCACGGCACCGCCTCCGACACGTCCGGTGCGCCCGAGGCGCCGGCGCCGTCCGTCACGACCGACTCGCGCTGCGTCAGGACCTTCGTCACGCCGTCGTAGACCGGAAGCAGGTCGACGGCGTTCCGTTCCCCGGCGTCGAGGACCGCCTCCGCCAGCGCGAAGTCACCGCGCGCGGCGTACACCTCGACCGCGAGGTCGTGGTAGAGGTCGCCCTGGTCCGGCGT
>CAZLYE010000386.1:0-3598 GCA_964562865.1 uncultured Binatia bacterium (SeqCode)
CGGAAGCGGGAGGCGCAGGAGCAGCTCGCGCACGTGGCGGAGCACCATCCGACGTCCTACTACGCCGGGCTCGCGGACGAGCGCCTCGGGCGGAACGCCGCCGCCACGCCGCCGCCGCCCGCGGACGCCGGGGCGGCCACGTTCCCGGCCAACCTGCCCGGCGCGCACGCGGAACGCGCCCGGCTGCTCGCCGGCCTCGGCTTCCGCCACTTCGCCCGGCTCGAGCTCGATGCCGTCGACCGCTCGAGCGCTCCGCGACGCGAGCTCCTGCAGGCGTACCACGCCGTCGGTGCGGTCGACGTCGCGCTCCGGCTGGCGCACGCGATGCGGCCGCGCACGGGCGGCCCCTTCCGCGAGTACCTCTATCCCCTCGGTTACTGGGACACCGTCCGGCCCGCCGCCGACGCCCGGGGCATCGATCCGCTGCTCGTCCTCGCGGTCATCCGCCAGGAGAGCCTATTCGATCCCGAGGCGCTCTCCCCGGCGGGTGCGCGCGGGCTGATGCAGCTCATGCCGGTGACGGCGCGCCGCATCGGCGGCGACGCGGCGGCGCTCCGCCTGGAGGATCCCTCGAACAACGTACGGCTCGGCGTCGCGCTCCTCGCGCAGCTCATCGACCACTACGGCGGCTCGCTCGTGAAGGCGCTCGCCGCGTACAACGGCGGCGAGGACGCCGTCGCCAAGTGGGAGCATCGCTATGCGGGACGGCAGCCCGACGAGTTCGTCGAGCTGATCAGCTTCCGCGAGACGCGCGACTACGTGAAGGCGGTGCTGCGGAACCACCGCGTCTACCGACGGCTCTACGCGGCGCCGACTGCCTCTGCGACCAGCGCCGGAAGCCCACCGAAGGCGCCGTTCGACATGATCACGATGACGTCGCCGGGGCGCGCCGTCGAGACCAGATAGTCCCGGATCGCGCCGACGCCGTCCACGGTCCGCGCGGGGACGCCGCGCGCTACGAGCGTGTCCACGATCGTCTCCGGCGCCAGCCGCTCCTCCGGCGGGATCGGATCGCTAGCCTTCGTGAAGACCGCGGCGAGGACGGCCTCGTCGGCGGTGGCGAGGGCGGCGACGAAGTCGTCCTGGAAGACGCGGCGACGGCTCGTGTTCGAGCGCGGCTCGAACACGGCACGGAGGCGGCGGCCCGGGTAGCGGAGACGCAGGGCCGCGAGCGTCCCGGCGACCGCCGTGGGGTGGTGCGCGAAGTCGTCGATGACCGTCACGCCGCCGGCGGTCCCGACCACCTCCTGCCGGCGCCGGACGCCGCGGAAGTCGGCGAGCGCCGCCGCGGCCTCGTCCCACCCGAGGCCGGTCTCCACCGCGACGAGGAGCACGCCGAGCGCGTTCCGCGCGTTGATCGCGCCCGGCGGCTCGATCGCGACCTTGCACACGGCGCGGCTTCCCTCGCGGACGGTGAAGCGCGTGCGGCCGTCGTCGACGAGGTCGGTGACCCGCCACGCGTTGTCGGCACCGAGACCGAACCAGCGGAGCCGCGCGCGCGTCCCCGCCACGACGTCGCGCAGGTGCGGGAAGTCGCCGCACGCGACGAGCGGCGCGTCCGGCCGCAGGAGAGCCAGGAGCTTCCGGAACGCTCCCTTCACGTGGTCGAGGTCGCGGTAGATGTCGGCGTGGTCGAACTCGACGGCGTTGAGCAGGACGATCTCCGGCCGGTAGTGGAGGAACTTCGGCTCCTTGTCGAAGTAGGCGGAGTCGTACTCGTCACCCTCGACCACGAACCAGCGGCCGCTGCCGAGCGCGAAGCTCCGCCCGAGCTCGCGGGGGACGCCGCCGACGAGGAACCCCGGGTCCCGCCCGGTGCGCGCGAGGACCCAGGCGAGCATCGCCGCGGACGTCGTCTTCCCGTGCGTGCCGGCGACCACGAGCGGGGATCGACCAGTGAGGAACATCTCCTCGAGCGCCGCCGGCATCGACACGATCCGGAGTCCCGCCGCGACCGCCGCCTCCGCCTCCGGATTCGTGCGCCGGACGGCGTTCCCGCAGACGACCAGGTCGACGCCGGCGAGGCGCGCCGGGTCCCACCCGGGCAGCACCGGGATGCCGAGCTCCGCGAGCAGCGTGCTGGCCGGGGGATAGACCTGCTCGTCGGATCCCGTGACGGCGTGGCCGGCCGCGCGGAGCAGGCCCGCGAGCGCGCTCATGCCGACGCCGCAGGCGGCGATCAGATGCACCTTCATGCGTCGAGCGCCTCGAAGATCGCGTCGTGCACGCGCGGACGGACCTTGCGGATGCGCTCGTCGTCGCGGCGCGGGTGCACCCGGTTGGTGAGGAGGATCGCGTTCGCGTCGCGTTCGAGGTCGATCCACAGCGACGTACCGGTGTAGCCGAGGTGCCCGACGGCGCTTCGGGAGATGTGACGCCCGGCGCTCGACGCCGACGGCGACGGCGTGTCCCAGCCGAGAGCCCACGTCGAGCCGTCCACGGCCGCGTCGCGCCGCCAGAACTGCTGCATGAGGTCCTCCGGGATGAAGTCGTCGGCGCCGCGCCAGCAGGCGACCAGCCGGGTGGCGAGCGCGTCGATGTCGGTGGCGTTGGCGAAGAGCCCGGCGTGACCCGCCACGCCGCCCATCGCGTACGCGTTGTCGTCGTGCACCTCGCCGCAGAGCACCTTCTTCCTCCAAGGGCAGCGCTCGGTCGGCGCGATCATCTCGGTCACCGGGGCGAGCTTCCGGGCGCGGAGCGCGGTCAGGTCGATGAACGCCGTCGAGCGGAGACCGAGCGGCCGGAAGATCCGCTCGTGGCAGAAGCGGTCGAGCGGCATCCGCGTGACCAGCTCGATGAGCTCGCCGAGCAGCATGAAGCCGAGATCGCTGTAGACCGTGCGCGTTCCCACCTCGTACTCCGGCCGCTCGCGGTGGATCTGCTCGTAGACGAACTCCTTCGCACCGCGGCTCGCGACGAAGTTGATCCGCTGGCGGTCGATGCGCATGACCTCCTCGTAGTACGGCCGCCACGCCGCCAGCCCGGAGCAGTGCGCGAGGAGGTGACGGAAGGTGACGTGCGTCTTCCCGTGCACGCCGAAGTTGTGGAAGAAGCGCGTCACGCGGTCGTCGAGGACGACCTTCCTCTCGCGCACGAGGAGCATGAACGCGGTGGTCGTCGCGAGCGCCTTGGTGAGCGACGAGAGGTCGAAGATGGTGTCCGGGCGCATCGGCGTCGGCTCGGGCTCGCGACTGCGCTGGCCGAACGCCGCGTGGTAGAGGACGCGGCCGGCCTGCGACACGAGAACCACCGCGCCGGGGAAGGCACCGGCGGCGACTGCCGCCTCGATCTCGCCCGCCACCCCCCGGAAGTCCACGTCAGACGACCGCCGCCTCGAGCGCTCGCAGCCGCCCGGCGTCCGCGTCGAGCTCGACCTCGACGCCGAGGGGCAGCGCCAGGTTCTCGCAGCCCGCCGTCCCGGGATCGTGGCCCGCGGGCAGCCCGAACGCGACCGGGCACGCGAGGTCGCCGCAGCACGCCCGCACGACGTCGAGCGGGCCGACGCCGTCGATCGGCGGGCACGCGGCCATTGTCCCGAAGACGACCCCGGCCGCGCGGTCGAGCTTCCCGGACTGCCGGAGCTGCGTCAGCAGGCGGT
>CAZLYE010000387.1:0-3101 GCA_964562865.1 uncultured Binatia bacterium (SeqCode)
CGCACGCTTCGTGACCGGCGCCGTGCTCCCCGTCGACGGCGGGTGGACGGCGGCGTGACGGGCGTCGTGGCCGGGTAGCGCGGCGGGGGACCCCTGCAGGCGCGCCTGTCCGAGGCGCACACCCGTGGCGGCTCTGCTCCGCTACCGCAGCCGCCGAGGACCGAAGCGCCAGCGGAGGTCCCCCGCCGCCGCTACCCCGCCGCGCGCTTGCCGGCGAGGACCGTCTGGGCGCGGTCAGCGATCAGCGCGACGAGCGGGCCCATCTTGGGCGGCGAGGCCTCGAGGTCGGCAGGGACGCCGTGAGCCTCGAGCGCTTCGCTCGTGACGGGGCCGACCGAGGCGACGACGGCGCGCGCGAGGGCGGTCCGGACGCGCGCGGCGTCGGGGGCGACGCGGAAGAGGTGCTCCACCTGGGCCGAGTTCGTGAACACGGCGACGTCGGCGGCCCCGCGGGCGATCGTGGCGGCCGCGTCGCGGAGCGGCCCGGTGTCCTCGGGAAGCTCCCAGCGGTAGACCGGCACGCGGAGCACGCGAAAGCCGCGCTCGGCGAGGCCGCGCGTGAGCGACGGCACCGGCACGCCGTACTCCTGGACGGCGACGACGCCGCCGGCCCGGAGCGCGAGGCCGTCCACGACCGTGAGCACCTGCCGCCACGTGAAGGGATCGGGGACGGGGTGCGCCCCAGGCACGCCGAGCTCGCGGAGCGCGGCGAGCGGCTTCGGCCCACGCGCGACGAGGCGCGTCCCGGCGAGCAGCTCCCGGAAACGGGGACACGGACTGGCGAGGACGTACGCGAGCGCGCGCGTCCCGACGCCCGTGAGCAGGACGACCGCGTCCACCGCGCCCTCCTCGAGCCCGCGCGCGAGCGCGAGCGCTTCCGGGCTCGCGGGAAGCGGCGCCTCTCGCAGCGCGGGGGCGCGAACGACGGTCGCGCCCTGTCGGGTGAGGAGCGTGGCGAGCTCGTCCGCGCGCCGGGCCTCGAAGCTCACGACGGTCAGCCCGGCGAGCGGGTTCGCGGCCATGACGGCGTCCAGTCAACCACGCCGGGCAGGGGACGCAACTGCTCCGACCGCAAGGTCGTCGGCACTGAGGCGGCACAGGACGGAGGTGGACGGGCGACCCTGCTCGATGAGATCGCCCCCGAGGGGGCGCTTCGACTTGCGCCACTTCTCATGAAACTCTCATGTTCGCCTCATTCAGGACCCCGTCGGGCGTGTCACTCTCCGCCTACAAACCAACCAGGAGGCCCGACATGCACATCGCCGTCGTCAATTTCCGCCTGAAGAACATGACCCACGAGCAGTTCACCGCCGCCTGCGACGAGCTGGCTCCCGCCTACGCCGCCACGCCAGGCCTCGTCAGCAAGGTCTGGCTCAGCGATCCGGCGGACAATACCTACGGCGGTGTCTACACCTGGCAGGATCTGTCCGCGTTCCAGGCCTTCGCCAGGAGCGACCTCGCCAAGAAGGTGATGACCAATCCGAGCTTCACCGACCTCGTCGTCAAGGATTTCGCGTCGAAGGGCCTACGCGCGTCACCCGCGGTCTACGGGGCCGGCTCGTGCCGCTCCTGGAAGAAGAACTTGCCTGTCGAGCGCGCCAGGACGACGTCGCCGTCGCGCACCTCGGCCTCGACCACCGCGTACCGCGGGTGCCCGCCGGTCGCGCGTGCGCTCACCTCGAGCGGCCTCCCGACCGGACACGGCCGGAGGTAGCGGACCGCGAGCTCGCCCGTGACGACGAAGCGCTCCTGGACGAAGAAGACGGCCGCGCAGGACGTCTCGTCGAGCAGCGTGGCGACGATGCCGCCGTGGGCGATGCCCGGGGCGCCGTGGAAGTGCTCCGCGATCGCGTGGCGCGCGGTGACCGTGTCGCCGCGGCGGCGGAAGCGGAGCCGGAGGCCGATCGGGCTCGAGGCGGAGCATCCGAAGCAGCCGCCGTCGCCCGGAAACGCGAGCTCGCGGTCCTCGTCGAAGGGCATCGCGCGCCGAGCAATACCGGACCCCGCCGGGTGAGTCCACGTTTCCTTGCCCGGCGGGCCCCGCTTGGAGTACGCCACGTCACGTCCGCATGTTCGAGCTGAGCTACACGCCCGAGGAGGAAGCGTTCCGCGCGGAGCTGCGCGCCTGGCTCGCCGGCCACCTCCCCGCCGGTGCGCTTCCCGACGACGAGGTCGAGCGCCGGCGCTTCCAGCGCGCCTGGCAGCGCGAGCTGGCCGCTGGCGGCTGGGTCGGCATCCAGTGGCCGCGGGAGCACGGCGGGCGCGGCGCGGGGCTGAAGGAGCAGATCATCTTCACCGAGGAGATGGCGCGCGCACGCGCACCGGAGATCCTGGATCCGGTGAGCGTCAACATCGTCGGCCCGACGCTCATCCGCTTCGGGACCGCGGAGCAGCGTGCGCGGTGGCTCGCGCCCATCCGCCCGGCCGACGAGGTCTGGTGCCTCGGCTTCTCGGAGCCGAACGCGGGCTCGGACCTCGCGTCGCTCCGCTGCCGCGCCGTCCGCGACGGCGACGAATGGGTGGTGAGCGGGCAGAAGGTCTGGTCGTCGAAGGCGCACTTCGCCGACTGGTGCCTCCTCCTCGTCCGCACCGACGCCGAGGCGCCGAAGCACAAGGGCATCAGCTGCCTCGTCGTCGACATGCGGAGCCCGGGCGTCACGTGGCGGCCGCTCGTGCAGATCAGCGGGCGGAAGGAGTTCAACGAGCTCTTCCTGGAGGACGTCCGCGTGCCGTTCGCGAACGTCCTCGGTCCGGTGAACGGCGGGTGGCCGCTCATCCGCGCGGCGCTCGCGCACGAGCGCGGCACGCTCTGGGCCTTCGACTTCAAGATCCGGCTCCAGAACGGCTCGCGCGCGCTCGCCGACCTCTACCGCCGCGCGCGCGCCGCCGGCCGGAGCGACGTCACGACGTTCCGGCACGCCGTCGCGCAGGCCCACATCGAGGCGCAGGTGTTCGCGGCGCACACGCTCCGCCTCCTCCCGCGCCTCCACGGTGCCAGCGACGCGCCGCCGGAGGCCGCGCTCCAGAAGCTCTTCGGCAGCGAGATCCAGCAGCGCACGCTCGAGCTGGCGATGGCGATCGCCGGCCCCCACGCGCAGCTC
>CAZLYE010000388.1:0-3364 GCA_964562865.1 uncultured Binatia bacterium (SeqCode)
GTGGAGCTGGCCCTCGCCTGACGCGCGTCAGCGCGGTTCCAACTCGATCATGGGGGGGGGTGGGTGTGGGGCGACCGGGGGTGCCCGTCTCCTCGCGGGTCCTTGGGGCGACGACGGCGGACCGTCGTCGCCGCCTCCCACTCGTCGACGGGCACCCCCGGTCGCCCCACTCCCACGCCCGCGCATGATCGAGTTGGAACGGCGCTGACGCCCGTCAGGCAAGGGCCTGCTCCTCGGGCGCCCCGCGACCGAGCAGGTCGACGAGCGTCGCGATGAGCTGGGCCGGCTCCACCGGCTTCGGCAGGTGGACGTCGAAGCCCGCCGCGAGCGCGCGCTGGCGGTCCTCGACCCCGGCGTAGGCCGTGAGCGCGAGCGCCGGGGTCCGCCGGCCCGTCGGCGCCTCGAGCGCACGGATCTTCCCGATGAGCGTGTAGCCGTCCTCGCCGGGCATCGCGATGTCGCCGACGACGAGCGCCGGCGGTGTCCGCACGAAGGCGGCGAGCGCCTCCGCGGTGGACTGGGCGAGCGTCACCCGCGCGCCGCTCTCCTCCAGCACCGCGGCGAGCGCCTCGAGCGAGGGGCGCTCGTCGTCGACCACCAGCAGGTGGACGTCCCGGAGCTGGAACGGCGCCGGCAGCGGCACGTTCGATGCCTCGTCGATCGCGACGGGCGCCCACTCGGCCATCAGCGGCAGGCGCACCGTGAAGGTCGATCCGCGCCCCTCGCCGGCGCTCGCCGCCTCCACGCGACCACCGTGCAGCTCGACGATGTGCCGGACGATCGCGAGGCCGAGCCCGAGGCCCCCGTGCGCGCGCGTGCTCGAGCTGTCGGCCTGGCGGAACCGCTCGAAGAGGTACGGCAGGAAGTCCGGCCGGATCCCCTGCCCACTGTCCGTGACGCGGATCACCGCCTCCGCGCCGGCGCGCTCGAGCCGCACCGAGACGCGGCCGCCGCGCGGCGTGAACTTGATCGCGTTCGAGAGCAGGTTCCAGACGACCTGCTGGAGACGCCCGGGGTCGCCACACACCATCCCGGTGAGCGGCTCGAGCGCGGCGTCGACCTCGATCTCCTTCGCGTCGGCGGCGAGGCGGACCGTCTCGAGCGCCGCGTAGATGGCGTCCGTCAGCTCGACGGGCCGCGGGTCGACGCGCAGCTTGCCGGCGATGATACGGGACACGTCGAGCAGGTCCTCGATGAGCTGTGCCTGCGCCTTGGCGCTCTCCTCGATCGTCGCGAGCGCACGGGCGGTCTTCGTCTCGTCGAGCCTGCCGCGCCGGAGGAGGTGGGCCCACGTGCGGATGGCGCTGAGTGGCGACCGGAGCTCGTGCGACAGCGTGCCGAGGAACTCGTCCTTCGCCCGGTTGGCCGCCTCGGCGTCGGCGCGCGCCAGGCGCTCGGCCTCGTACAGGCGGGCGTGCTCGATCGCCGCGGCGACGCGCGCGGCGACCAGCTCGAGCACCTGCAGGTCCTCGGCGCCGAAGTGGTGCGGGCGGACGCTCCCCACGTGCAGGACGCCCACGAGCTGGCCGTCGGCGACGAGCGGCGCGCCCATCATCGAGCGGACCGTCGTGCGGAGCCCGTTGCCCGGGATCTGCGCCGTGCCCACGTCGTCGACGATCAGGGGCTTGCGCGCGGCCGCGACCCGGCCCGCGAAGCCACTCCCGACCGGCACCTGGAGCTCGTCGCCCACCTCCTCGGCCATGCCGTGCCAGGCGCGGACGCGGAGGTGGGTCCCGTCGTCGGTGAGCAGCAGAACGTTCGCCGTGTCCGCGTGGAGCGCGACGGTGAGCCGCACGATCAGCGCGCGGAGCACGTCGTCGAGCTCGACGTGCGAGATCGCCGCGGCCACGATCTCGTGCGCGGCCTGGAGCCGCGCGGCGGCCGCGGCGCGTCCCTCCTCCGCACGCTTGGCGTCCGTGATGTCCGCGAGAACGGTCCCGACGCCGAGCGGCAGGCCGTCGTCCCCGCCGACCGGGTAGTAGCTCACGAGCCAGTGACGCCGGTCGCCCGGCGCCGACGCCCCGAACCCGCTCACCTCCATGCCGACGATGGCCTCGCCGGTCTCCATGATCCGCCGGTAGCGCGGCCCGACCACCGGCCAGAACTGCGGGACGACGTCCTCGACGGTCCGCCCGATGTGCTCCTTCGCGGGCACGCCGTTGATCGCGGCGATCGCATCGTTCACGTGGACGAAGCGGAACTCGGCGTCGGTGAACGCCATCCCGACCGGCGCCCGCGTCATGAACGTCTCGAGGAGTGCGAGGGACCGGGCCTGCTCGCGCGCCGCGGCCTCGGCCTCCGCCCGTGCGGCGCGGAGGTCCGACAGCGCACGCTCGCGCTTGCCGGCATTCCGCTGCAGCGCGAACGTCGCGGCCGCGAGGAGCGCGAAGGCCAGCACGCTCGCGAAGGCGACCGAGCGTGCGCTGAGCTCCGTCGCGGCGGTCCGGGTCTGCTGGCGCTCGTCGACGAGCGCCGCCTCGTTTTCGATCATGTGCCCCGCCGTGTCGCGAATGGCGTCCATCAGGCGCTTGCCGCGGTCCTTCCGGATCATCCGCTGTGCCGCGCCGAAGCCGCTCTGCCGGCTGAGGTCGATCGTGCTCCGGAGCTCCGCGAGCCTGGCCGTGATGAGATGCTCGAGCGCGTCGAGACGCTGCTGCTCGGCATCGCCCACGGTGAGCTCGCGAAGGATGGTCTCCTGCTCGAACACCCTCGCGCGCGCCTTCCGGTACGGCGCGAGATAGCCGTCCTCACCCGTGATGAGGTAGCCGCGCTGCCCGGTCTCCGCGTCCTTCACGTACGAGAGCAGCCGCTCGACGTGGGCGATCACCGAGCTCTCGAGCTCGACGTCGCGCGCCACGCTGCCGACACGCTTGACCTGCCGGAACGACTGGACGCCGATCACGGCGAGCAGCACGAGCGACACGGCGAGGCCGAGCGCGGTCACCCGCTCGGGACGGACCACCGGATCGTGCCGCCTGCTTGGAGCCGTAGTGCGTTACCTCACCGCCGGGGGTCGGCACAGGCTAGTGGACCCCCGTCTCGCGGTCAATTTCCCCCCGCGGGCGGGGCGACGAGCTCAGCGGAGCCCGCGACGCCGGAGCAGGGCTGCACCGCGGGCAGGGAAGTTCGTCATGATGCCGTCGACGCCGCATTCGATCAGCGCGCGCATCCGCGCGTCCGCATCGACGGTCCAGGTGTAAACCTTGAGCCCGCGCTCGTGCGCCGCCTTGCACAGATCCGCAGTCACCATGTCCCAGCGCGGATTGATCGCATGCGCGCGCATCGCAACGGCGTTCATCATCAGGTCAACCGGCTTGTCGTCGGCAAGCAGCGCGATTCGAATGTCGAAATGTAGCTGCTGAAT
>CAZLYE010000389.1:0-5192 GCA_964562865.1 uncultured Binatia bacterium (SeqCode)
GCCGCGGCGTCATGGTCGTCGCCCTCGCCTGCACCGTCGTGGCCGCCCTCTGCCTGCAGCGCATCACGGTGACGGGCGTGCTGCCCGCCTTCGTCGTCGTCCACGGGCTCAGCGTGGCCGGCGTGCAGACCGTCTTCGGGCTCGTCGTCGGCGAGTGCTTCGGCGCGCTCAACGTGGGGACGTTCCTCGGCGCGACGATGCTGTTCCAGGTGCCGGGCGGGGTCGCGGGCGCGATCCTCGCCGCGGCGAGCTGGGATCGGCTCGGGACCTACGCTCCGGCCTTCTGGCTCTTCGCGGCGGGGAACCTCGTCGCCACGGGCGCGATGACGCTCGTCTGCCCGTACGCGCGGACACGTCGAGCGGCGACGGCGTCCGCGGAGCTCGCCGTGCAGGCCGGGCTCGCGGGGAAGGCGCCGCCGTGAGCGGCGCCTTCCCCGGATCACGTCTCGGTCGCTTCCTCGAGGGGGCCGCGCTCGTCGCGCTCACCGTCCTCGCCTACCTGCCCGCCCTCGGAGCCGGGTTCATCTGGGACGACGATCTCCACGTCACGCAGAACGAAGCGCTCCGAACGTGGCACGGTCTCGCCGACATCTGGCTCAGGCCGGGCACGATCCTCCAGTACCATCCGCTGACGCACACGGCGTGGTGGGTCCAGTACCATCTCTGGAGCCTCGCTCCGGTCGGCTACCACCTCGTGAACGTCCTCCTGCACGCGGCGAGCGTCGTCGTCCTCTGGCTCGTGCTCGGCCGTCTCGGCGTCCCCGGGGCGTGGCCCGCGGCCGCCGTCTTCGCGCTCCATCCCGTCCACGTCGAGTCGGTCGCCTGGGTGACGGAGCTGAAGAACGTCCAGTCGGGCCTCTTCTACCTGCTCGCCCTGCTCGCCTTCCTGCGCTGGGCGCTGCCCGGCGAGGGCCGGCGCGGGGACTACGCTCTGTCGCTCGCTCTCTTCCTGTGCGCCGTCCTCAGCAAGAGCGTCGCCGGGACTCTGCCCGCGGCGATCGCGCTCGTCCTCTGGTGGAAGCGGGGACGGCTCACGCGTCGCGAGATCGTCGCGCTCGTTCCGTTCGGCGTGGTGAGCGCCGCGGCGGCGGTGACGACTGCGTGGATGGAACGCCACTACGTCGGTGCGATCGGCGAGGAATGGACGCTCTCTCCCGCGGAGCGCTGTCTCGTGGCCGGACGGGCGCTCTGGTTCTACGCGGCGAAGCTCGCATGGCCGTCCGACCTCGCCTTCGTCTACCCGCGCTGGACCCTCGATCCGCACGCCTGGTGGCAGTGGCTCTTCCCGCTCGCGGCGGTCGTCGTGCTGATCGTCCTGACGGCACTCAGGCGGCGGCTCGGCCGGGCACCGCTCGCCACCGCGCTCTACTTCGTCGTGACGCTCGCGCCGGCGCTCGGCTTCGTCGACGTCTACCCCATGCGGTACTCGTTCGTCGCCGATCACTTCCAGTACCTCGCGAGCATCGGCCCGATCGTGCTCCTCGTCGCGGCGGGAGCCGCGATCCTGGACCGCATCCTGCCCGTGGCACGCGGGCCGCTCGCCGCCGTCCTGCTCGCGATGCTCGGCGTCCTCGTCTGGCGGCAGGCCGGCGTCTACACGACGCCCGAGACGCTCTGGCGCGCGACGCTCGCGAGGAACCCGTCCGCCTGGATGGCGCACAACAACCTCGGCCTCGTGCTCCAGGCCGAGGGCAGGGCCGACGAGGCCGCGGAGCACTACCGCGAGGCCGTGCGGCTCCGGCCGAACTATCCCGAGGCGCTCTACAATCTCGGGAACGTGCTCGCGGCCGGCGGCCGGCTCGCCGAGGCCGAGGCGCGGTACGAGCAGGCGGTCGGGCTCGACGACGGCTTCGCCGCCGCCCACAACAACCTCGCTAACGTGCTCCTGATGCAGGGGAAGGTCGACCAGGGGATCGCGCACTACCGCCGCGCGCTCGAGATCAACCCGAAGTACGCCGACGCGCGCGAGAACCTCGCGATCGCCGAGAAGCAGCGAGGGCGCGCGCCGTCGGACCGCGGCAACCTCGCTGCCGACGGAGTCCGCTAGCTAGCGGCGGGCGCGTCCCGGATCGTTCAGGTGCTCGCGCAGCTCGCCCACGAGGTCGATGTGGATGGCGCGCTCGCTGAACCGCCACGCTCCGCCCGCGCGCTCGAAGCGATCGTGGTAGCGGCCCGCGAGGATCACCTGCAGCGGCAGCGTGCCCGCCGCCTGGAGGACGGTGAAGTACGAGCGCGCCGTCGCGGCGCCCGCGGCCTCGTCCACGTCCACGATCAGGTTCGTGATAACGTGCTTCGTCCGCGGGCTGCCGTCGTGCAGTTTCACGACACCGAGCGCGGCGCGCACCTCGGCCGTCCCGCGGCGGACCGGGCCGCCGGGGCGCCCGTAGGTCGCGGCCGCGAAGAGGGCGGCGACGCCGTCGAGGTCGCCCGCGTCGAGCCGCTCCGCGTAGGCGTGGATCAGGTCGGCGATCGCGTCGCGGCTCGTCATGCGCATCTCCCCGGCTGGACCGCGGGGCGGCGAAGCGGGTACGTTCCCCGGCCGCGACGATGGTGAAGCTCTGCTACGTCCTCTGGACCCCCGACGACGCCGCCCGGCTGGGCGCACGGCTCCTCGCCGCGGAGGCGCCCCGGCTCCTCGCCGGCGGCGTGCGCCGGCTCACCGTGAACGTCGCCGACGTGACGGCGGACGGCGGCCCCGTCATGCCGCGGCCGCGCGCCGAGGGATCGGTCGCGGCGCTCGTCTCGGTGGCGCTCGACGCGCTCGAGGAGCACGCCGCGGTCGAGGCGATCCTCCGCCCCGCGGCCGCGAAGCTCGCGGGCTGGGCCGTCAGCGAATCCATTCCGCGCGACTTCGACCACCGGACGTGGGCCGACGGCGAGCGCACGCCCGGCATCAAGCAGGTGACCTTCTTCGACAAGCTCCCCGGGATGCCGCACGACGCGTTCATCCGACAGTGGCACGGCTCGCACACGCCGCTCTCGCTGGAGGTCCATCCGCTGTGGCGCTACGTGCGGAACGTCGTCGACCGGCCGGTGACCGCCGGCGCGCCCCGCTGGCTCGGCATCGTCGAGGAGACGTTTCGCGAGGTCGAGGACTTCACGGACCCGCAGCGCATGTACGGCTCCGTCGAGAACATGCGCCGCGTCCTCGCGGACGTCCGGAAGTTCATCGACCTCGACACGATCGAGGTGTACGTCATGAGCGAGTACACGCTCAGGAGCTGACGGCATGCGACGCTTCGAGGGCAAGGTGGCGCTCGTGACGGGCGCCGCGTCGGGCATCGGGCGGGCGACGGCGATCCGGCTCGCCGATGAGGGTGCGCGCATCGCCGCCGCCGACGTGCAGGCGACGGCGCTCGCCGACGTGGTCACGCAGATCGAGACGCTCCGCTCGGAGGCGCTCGCCGTCGCCTGCGACGTCTCCGAGCCCGCCGCGGTCCGCGCGGCCGTCGAGACGACGATCGCGCGCTTCGGCGCGCTCGACGTGCTCTGCAACATCGCGGGCATCCTCCGCTTCGACCACACCCACGAGCTCTCGCTCGAGGACTGGAACCGCGTGCTCGCGGTGAACCTGACCGGCACCTTCCTCATGTGCCAGGCCGCGATCCCACATCTCCTCCGGACGCGCGGCACGATCGTCAACATGTCGTCGACGGCGGCGCTCGGCGCCCATCCGTGGACGGCCGCCTACTCCGCGTCGAAGGGCGGCGTGCTGGCGCTCACGCTCGGCCTCGCGCTCGAGTACGGGAAGCAGGGCGTGCGCGTGAACGCGGTCTGCCCGGGCGCCATCAAGACGCCGATCCGGAAGATGTTCCGCTTCCCCGAGGGCGCCGACCCGAAGCTCCTCGACCGTATCCTCCCCTTCGACGGCTTCGCGCCGCCCGAGCAGGCGGCGAGCGCGATCGCCTTCCTCGCCTCCGACGACGCGCGCCACGTGAACGGGACGGCGCTGCGGGTCGACGGCGGCATGCTCATGTGACGCCGTACAGCCGGCACCAGTTGTCCCACAGGATCTTCCGCCGCGACGCCTCCGAGAGCGGCAGCGTCGCGAAGGACTCGACGGAGCGTGGGTACTTCGAGTCGGCGTGGGGATAGTCGGTCGAGAAGACGAGGTTGTCGTCGCCGTACCATGCGACGTAGTCGCGGACCGGCTCCTCGTCCGCCTCGACGGAGAGGTAGCAGTTGGTCCGGAAGTACTCGGAGGGCTTGCGGCGGAGCTCCGGGACCTCGTAGCGGCCGACCCACTCCCAGTGCTCGTCGAGGCGGTGGAAGAGCCACGGCGCCCAGCCGCAGTTGCCCTCGAGGAGCCCGACGCGGAGGCGCGGGAAGCGCTCGAAGACGCCGCCCGCCGTGAGGCTCGTCGCGACCGTCATGATGCCGAGCGGCTGGTTGAAGGTGTGCCACATCATGAGCTTGTCGAGGATCTCGAGGGAGAAGTCGGGCTTGAGGAAGGTCTGGCCGCCGCCGTGGAAGGTCGCCGCGATGCCGAGCCGCTCGCACTCGGCCCAGAGCGGGTCGTAGTAGCGGTCGTGCCACGGACGGCGGTTCACGCAGCCGGGCGCCAGGAAGATCGCCCGGAAGCCGAGCTGCTCGACGCAGCGCCGCGTCTCGGCGACGGCCGACGCGACGTCGTGCGGCGCGACCATCCCGGCGCCGAGGAGCCGGGCGGGATACTCCCGGCAGAAGTCGGCGAGCCAGTCGTTGTAGGCGCGGGCGATCGCGGCGGCGAAGTCCGGCTCGAGACCGTCGACGCCCATCACCTGCGGCGAGTCGAGGCCGAGGACGAAGAGGCCCCGGCTGGGAAAGAGGACCGCGAGGTCGAGGCCCTCCGCGTCCATCGCCTCCACCTGGGACGTCGCGTCCCAGCCGCGCTCCTCGGCGTGCGCGAGGACGCGGTCCTGCTCCGTGCTCCAGGCGACGCTCGTGCCGGCCTGCGGCCGCACCGGCCCGATGCGGAGCATCACGTGCGACTTGACCTTGACGCGCATGTCGCGGCGGAGCTCGGTCAACCCCACAGGCGCCGCGTGGCGCCACGCCGGGTCGATGTAGCGCTGCCAGAGATCCGGCGGCTCGAGGACGTGCATGTCGCTGTCGGCGACCTTGCCGGCGTTCGTCGTCACGGACACCTCCGGGGCTCCTCTAGCACCTCACCGCGGCGGGGTGATAGCGCCGTCGTCACGTGACCGAGCGGC
>CAZLYE010000390.1:0-3301 GCA_964562865.1 uncultured Binatia bacterium (SeqCode)
AGACCGCGGGCCTCCGCTTCCCACCCTGGCTCCTGACGATGGGCAGCAACGCGCTCATGGCGTGGGTGCTCCAGTACGTGCTGGTCTACTATCCGGCGTGGTTGGTCTTCCCCACGTGGCACCGCCTCAGGTTCGTCCCCGGGATGGTCGCGGCCGTCATGGCCCTGACGACCCTCAGCGTGATGACGGTCGCCCTCGCGCGCCGCGGCGTCCGCATCCCGATATGAATTGGGTGACGCTCGCCATGAGGGCTCCGATCCGGTAACAAGGCCCGACCGTGGTCTCGCCCAGCGTGACGAACGCCACCCGCGACGACCCCCACGTCGAGCTCGCTCACGTCCGGATGGCGTTCGGCGATCGCGAGGTCTTCCGTGCCCTCTCCTGCCGCTTCCGGCGCGGGCGCATCACCGTCGTCCTCGGCGGGAGCGGATCGGGCAAGAGCACGGTGCTCCGCCTGATCGGCGGCCTGGTCCGCCCCCAGGCCGGCACGATCCGGGTCGACGGCGACGACATCACCCGGCTCTCGGAGCGCCAGCTGTTCGCCGTTCGGAAGAAGATCGGCATGATGTTCCAGGACGGCGCGCTGCTCGACTCGATGACGGTCTTCGACAACCTCGCCTTCCCGCTCCGCGAGCACACGGAGAAGGACGAGCGGGACATCGCGGCCACCGTGCGCGCGACCCTCGAGGCGGTCGGCCTCTCGCGGGTCGACGAGCTGCTCCCCGGTCAGCTCTCCGGCGGGATGGTGAAGCGCGTCGCGCTCGCGCGGGCGATCATCATGCGGCCGATCATCCTCCTCTGCGACGAGCCGTTCTCCGGGCTCGACCCGATCTCGGTCAAGCTGATCGAGGCGCTCCTCGTCCGCGTGAACCGCGAGCTCCGCGCGACCATGATCATCGTCTCGCACCACATCGCGTCCACCATGCGGATGGCCGACAACGTGATCCTCCTGCTGCCCGACGGAACGGTCGAGGGGACGGCGGAGGAGCTCCGCCGGAGCACCGACCCGCGGGTGGTCGGGTTCCTCAGCGAGGACGCCGACGTGCCGGCGCCCGCCGCCGAGGCCCGATGGTGACCCCGGTCGAGGATCTCGGGTGGAGCGCGACCCGGTTCGTCGTCGACCTCGGCCGGCTCGCGCGCTTCGGCGGCCAGGTGGTGCATGCGGCGGTCGGCCCGCCGCTCCGCTTCCGGCTCTTCGTGCAGGAGCTCTTCAAGCTCGGCGTGCTTTCGCTGGTCATCATCTGCGTCTGCGGGCTCGCCGTCGGCATGGTGCTGAGCCTGCAGGGGTACAACACGCTCGTGCGCTTCGGCGCCGAGCAGTCGCTCGGCGCGGTGGTCGGGCTCAGCCTGATCCGCGAGCTCGGGCCGGTCCTGACGGCCCTCCTCGCGACGGGACGGGCGGGCTCCGCGACCACCGCCGAGATCGGTACGATGGTGGCGACCGAGCAGCTCGACGCCCTGCGCATGATGTCGGTCGACCCGGTCGACCTGGTCGTCTCACCGCGGGCGCTCGCCATGGTGTGCGTCATGCCTCTCCTCGCGGCGCTCTTCATCGTGTCCGGGCTCTTCGGCGGCTACCTGGTCGGGGTCGGCCTCATGGGCGTCGACGCGGGCGCGTACATGTCGAGCCTCCAGTCCGCCGTCGACTTCCACGACGACGTCGCCGGGAGCTTGCTGAAGGCGCTCATCTTCGGCGTGCTGGTCGGGCTGATCGCCACCTACCGGGGCTTCACCGCCGCACCGACGTCGGCCGGCGTGGGCGCCGCGACGACGTCGACCGTCGTCGTCGCGTCGGTGAGCATCCTCATCTTCGACTATGTCATCACCGCGCTGTGGGGAGTGTGATGGGATGAGCCGCGCACCGTTGCGGGACCTCGTCGTCGGCCTCTTCGTCCTCGCCGGCCTCGGAGCCGTCGCGTACCTTTCGCTCAGCGTCGGCGGTCTCTCGACGCGCGGGCCGGGCGGCCTCACGCTGTTCGCCGACTTCGACGAGATCGGCGGGCTCAAGCCGCGTGCCCAGGTGGTGATCTCCGGCGTGAAGGTGGGGCAGGTCGCCTCCATCACGCTGGACGACAATTACCGTGCTCGGGTAAAATTGGATCTGGATGCACGCCTCAAACTGCCGATCGACACCTCGGCCTCGATCATGACGTCGGGGCTCCTGGGCGACCGCTATGTATCTCTCCAGCTCGGCGGCGAGCCGGAGGTCCTCAAGGCCGGCGACCGCATTGCGATGACGGAGTCGGCAGTCGTCCTCGAGCGTCTGATCGGCAAGATGGTCTACGGCGGCGGCGGCGATCGCGGGAAGTCCGAGTAGGCCGACAGCCGCCATGACATCCCGCACGTCGTCGGTCCTCCTCACCCTTGCGCTATGCGCGGGTCTCCTCGGATGCGCCGCGCGCCGGCCGGGAGCCCCGGAGAACGACCCGATCGAGGGCTTCAACCGGAAGATCTTCTGGTTCAACGACAAGGTCGACGTCTACGCGCTCGAGCCCGTCGCGACCGGCTGGGAGAAGATCACGCCCCGGCGCGTGCGGAGCTCCGTCTCCAACTTCTTCGGGAACCTCCGCTTCCCGATCTTCACGATGAACGACCTGCTCCAGGGAAAGTTCGTCGCGGCCGGCTCGGACGTCGGGCGCTTCGCCGTCAACACGACCGTCGGTGTGCTCGGGTTCTTCGACCCGGCGTCGGGCTGGGGGCTCGTGAAGCACGACGTGGATTTCGGGCAGACGCTCGGGAAGTGGGGCGTCCCGGCCGGGCCCTACATCGTGATACCGCTGCTCGGGCCGTCCTCCCCTCGCGAAGCGACCGGTCTCGCGGTGGACGCGGCGTTCGCCGTGACGCCGTTCTTCGTCGACTGGTGGATCCTCGGCGCGGCGCGGGTCGTCGACACGGTCAACGAGCGGTCGCAGGTCCTCCAGGAGGTCCGGGAGTTGAAGCGCGGCTCGTTCGACTATTATGGGGCCGTGCGCAACGCGTACATCCAACGGCGAAAGGCCAAGGTGCACGAAGGCACCGAGGTCGGCGGCGAGGAGCAGGAAGACCTGTATCACCCCGACGTCGACGTCAAACCGGAGTGAGGGTCCGTGCCATGCGAGTGATCGTCCCGGGCATCCTGCTGGTCGCCGCGCTCTCCGGGGCCGCCCCCGCGCTCGAGGGACCGCGCGCCGTGGTCGACGAGATCACGAAGGCTGCCCTCGACGTGCTCGGCAACAAGAGCCTCGCCGTCGACGACAAGCGCCATCGCCTGGAGACGATCGTGTACGCGCACGTCGACTTCGACACGATGTCGCGCCTCGTT
>CAZLYE010000391.1:0-6919 GCA_964562865.1 uncultured Binatia bacterium (SeqCode)
CGAGGGCTGGCTGGGCGGCGTTGCGCTGGCCGAGATTGCAGAAGACAATGGGCGGGTTCTCAGAGTGAGCCACGGAAAATGAGCGGCCCACCTCGCGACCCCCTCTCGAGCTTTTCCCTACGTTCCGTGGTCATGCAATCCCGAAAGTAGCAAAAGTCTGCCGACGCGGGCGTCGCGCGTAACGATGCCCGGCGGTTCACCGCGGTCAGGCCCTGAGCGACGGCACCGTCCGAGGCTCAGTTGGAGTCACCCGTGCTACCCCGCGGCCAGTCCCCGCAGCCTTCCCACCAACCGCTCCACCCCGCCGCCCGGCCACGCCTTCGACCGCTCGCCCTTCGTGTAGATCTGGTTGAACGGCAGCTCCTCGACGTCCGCCAGCCACGGGCTCGCACGCTTGAACTCGAGGAGCCCGGGCTTGTCGAGGAGCACCTTCCCGAAGCGGACGTTCGTCCACTCCCCGTCCTCGGCGAGGAACTTCTCGAGCTCCTCGCCCCAGGCGTTGCAGGCCGGGCAGTCGCTCTTCCCGATCACGAGGACGGCAACCGGCGCGGCGATGAACTCGCGCCAGTTGCCGCCCTCGATCTTCTCGAGACGCGACATCTCACCCGACGAACGACTCGCCCTTGTGCCAGTCGGCGCCGCAGAGGCCGCCGCTCTTGAGGGCCTGGACGGTGCGGAGCACCTCCTTCGGGCTCCGGCCGACGCTGAGATCGTTCATCGACACGGACCGGACGATGCCCTTGTCGTCCACGATGACCGTGGCGCGGTAGGCGACGCCCTGGTCCTCCTTGAGGACGCCGAAGGCGCGGCTGACGGCGTGGTTCGTGTCCGCGATCACCGGATGCGTCACGTCCTGCGGGAACGTCTTCCGGTCCGCGAACCAGTTCTTGTGGGAGAAGAACGAGTCGGTGCTGACGCCGATGATGGCGGTGCCCTCGTCGCCGAAGTCGCCGAGGAGCGACTGGAAGCCCTTGATCTCGGTCGGGCAGACGAAGGTGAAGTCGAGCGGATACCAGTAGAGGACGTGCCACTTGCCGCGGAAGTCCTCGTTGCTGATGGTCTTCTGCTCACCGCGGACGAACGCGGCGGCTTTCCATGCAGGTTCAGGCTGACCGATCATTGCCATCGATGAATTTCCTCCTGCGCCTACCGTACCTGGCCTCGCGAGGCCGTCAAGACGGGAGTCCCGCACCCATCAGGTCGACGAAGTTGTCGCAGTAGAAGCGCCCCTTCGCGCGCTCGCCGAGCCCCGCGATGCTCTGCTCGAAGCGGCGGAGCGGGTTCCGGCCGCCCTCGACGTGCGGGTAGTCGGAGGAGAAGAGGCACACCTCCTCGCCCGTCTGCTCGATGATCCAGCCGACCGGCTCGTGGGGATACGGCGTGACGCGGACCTGGCGTCGCACGTACTCGCTCGGCCGCAGCGACAGCCGCCGCAGCCGCTCCTCGTTCTTGCTGAAGGCGTCGACGGTCGTGTCGAGCTGCCGCATCCAGCTCGGGACCCACACGCCACCCTGCTCGATGACGCCGATCCGGAGGCGCGGGAAGCGGTCGAGGATGCCGTCGATGATCAGCGTCGAGAGCGTCTGCATGGGCGGGAACGGGATCGCCATGTAGTCGACCGAGCGGAAGTTCTCCGCGCCGCCGTGGAAGTCCGGCACGGGCGGGAGGCCGTTCGCGAAGTACTGCGGGTCGAGGAGCCGTCCACCCCCGCCGACGTGGAGGACGATGGGGATGCGCGCCTCCTCGGCCGTCGCCCACACGGGAAAGAGCCCCACGTGGCTCGGCGAGTGACGCGCCGGGCACGCCGACGGCACGAGCAGCGCCTTCGACCCCATCGCGATCGCCTCCTCGGCCATCGCGCGCGACCGCTCGAAGTCGGCGAGCGGCACGTAGCCGACGGCGAGGAGCCGGCGGTCGACCGAGCAGAAGTCGACCATGGCGCGGTTGTGGGCGCGGGCGAGGCCGTAGGCGAAGTCGAGGTCGGCGCCACGCTCGGCCTCGAGCAGGTACGGATTCAGGAACGTGTTGAACACGAGCTGGCTCGCGAAGCCGAGGAGGTCGAGCGCCCGCGGGCGGTCCTCGCGGGCGAATGAGCCGAGCGCGCTCCAGTTCTTGCGGAGCATGAGCTCGCTCTCGGCCTTGGCGCGCTCCGTCGGGTCGGCGCGACGCCGGCGGGCGTCGTCGATCAGGCGCTCCTCGCCGGGCTTCACCGCGGCGACGAAGAGCGGCTTCATCCGCTCGCGGACGTGCGGGTCGGCGTACGGCGCCAGCCAGTCCGGCGTCTCCATCACGTGCGAGTCGGCGTCGTGGAAGGTCCGGCCCTCGGCGTACGGCATGGCGTCCTCCGCTCGTCTTCTCGCCCGGAAGGCGGCGGTGTGGCAAGAGGACTGCCGGGATGGCGTCGCTCGGGGTCGACCTCGGCGGGACGAAGATCGAGGGCGTGGCGCTCGACGACGCGGGGCGGCTGCTGCACCGCCTGCGGCTCGCGACGGAGCGCGAGCGCGGCTACGAGCACGTCGTCGGCCGCGTCGTGGAGCTGGTGGCCGCGCTCCGCCCGCATGCCCCGGGCGCCCGCGCTGTCGGGATCGGCACGCCGGGCTCGCTCTCGGCGCGCGACGGGACGCTCAAGAACTCGAACACGACGTGCCTGAACGGCCGGCCGCTGCGCGAGGACCTCGAGGCGCGACTCGGCCTTGCCGTCCGGCTCGAGAACGACGCCAACTGCTTCGCCCTCGCGGAGGCCCGCGACGGCGCGGGGCGCGGGCACGAGGTGGTCTTCGGCGTGATCCTCGGCACGGGGATCGGCGGCGGCATCGTGATCGGCGGGCGCGTGTGGGCGGGACCGCAGCACATCGCGGGCGAGTGGGGGCACCACGTGATCGATCCGGCCGGCCCCTCCTGCTACTGCGGCCAGCGCGGCTGCGTCGAGACGATGCTGTCGGGTCCGGCGCTCGAGGCCGCCTACCGCGCCGAGACGGGTGTCGACGTCTCCGCGGCCGAGGTCGCGCGCCGGACCGACGCCGCCGCCACGGCCGTCGTGGACCGCTGGCTCGACCGCTTCGGGCGCGCGCTCGCGAACGTCATCGACATCCTCGACCCGGACGTGGTCGTGCTCGGCGGCGGCCTCTCGAACCTCGACGTCCTCTACACGCGCGGCCGCGATGCCGTCGCCCGCCGCGTCTTCAACGACGAGCTCCGCACCCCCATCGTGAAGAACCAGCTCGGCGATTCGGCCGGGGTGCTCGGCGCTGCGCTCCTGGTCGGCTAGGGCCCGCTCAGCGATGCGCCTCGAGCGAGGCCAGCATCTCGTCGAACCCGTCCTTCGCCTGCCCGATCGTCGCCCGCGGTCCGACGGCCTTGAAGAACCACGGACCGTCCTCGCCCTCGATCACGGCGGCGAGCATGCGCTGGTCCGCCTTCGGCTGCGTCGACCCGCCGCCCATCTGGGCGCCGAGGTACGTGCCCGCGACGTCGACCGACGTCACGCGGAGCCCGTTCACCGTCCGGATGGTGGTCACGGCGGCGTCGCGCGAGGGCTTGCCGTCGGGCTCGGTGAACTGGCGGAACCAGCGGTCGAGGTTGTCCTGAACGCTCCCGCCCTTCCCCTTGCCGAAGAAGAAGAGGACGAGCTCGCCGTCGTCGCCGTTGGCTCCCGGGACCTTCCACTGGGCCGCCCGCACGTCCGACGGCGCCGGCACGCGCGTCCACGCCCTCGGGACCGCGAAGCGGAGCCCGACCGCCTCCGTCCGCACGACGTCGGCAGCGACCGCCAGCGCGGCGAGCAGCAGGACAGCCACGACCCCCCGGAGCATCGCCGCGTCCCTTAGACCGGCGCCCCGCCTTCCGTCAACGCGTGGCGGGCCGGCCGCAGGCGACGAGGAACATGACGCTCTTTCCCGCCGCATGCGGCGAGAGGAACCGCGTCACGTCGTCGTCGAAGAAGGTGAGGCCGGTTGCCCCGATGCCGAGCGCGTAGGCGGCGAGGTAGGCCTTCCCGCCCTCGATCGCCGCCTCGAGCTGTGCCGCGCGGTAGCCGCGGTTCCCGAAGCGCGCGAGCGCCGGCTCGAGATCGGCGAGCCAGAAGACGTCGAACGCCGCCGTCGCGGGGAGGGCCTGCCCGAGCCCGAGGTATCCCGCTTCGCGACGGAAGCTCCCGGCGCGGAGCAACTCGAGGGTCGTCGCGTCGCGGGCGAGGACGTACGTCCCCGGCTGGAGGCCGTCGACGGCGTGCACGATGAGGTACGCGTCGGAGAGGGAGGCTCCCGGGGCGGCGAAGTCCACCGGGATGCCGCGGGTCGCGCTGCGGAGGATGGTCGAGAGAACCTCGAAGGGGACCGAGGCAGGCCCGAACTCGCGGGTCGATCCCCGGCGGAGGATCACGGTCTCGATCGGCTCCGGAACCGTGAGACTCGGTGCGAGCGGGATCGGGGCGCCACTCGACCGGCCCGCGCGCCGCGCGGGCGGCCCGCCTCGCCAGGCGGCGGGCTCCGCCGGACCGAGGGACGACTCCCCGTGCGCCACGCGGATCGCCGGATAGTCCACCTCGGCCGACGAGGGCGGGAGCGTGTCGAAGCCGAGCGGTGGGGCGGGCGGCGCGGGCGGAGGCGCGGCCGCGCCGCGGCCGAGCGACACGAGGGCGAGCGTCACCTCGCGCGCCGTGTCGAGGTCGAGCAGGCGGTTCACCTCGTCGTCCGCGAAGCCGAGCACGACGCGGGCGGGCAGCTCCACGGCGGCGGCGAGCGCGAGGAGGTTCGCCAGCAGCGTGCCCGCGTCCCAGAACCCGTGACGGTACGTCCGCTCCTGGTACTTCCACGCGTTCCGCCAGAACGTGGTCGTGCAGAGGACGACCACCGGCGCGGCGGCGACGGCGGGCTCGCCGCCGGTCGCGGCGACGATCGCGGCGCGATGGTCGCCGGCGCGGAGCCTCCGGAGCGCGAAGTCGTGCGGGCCGAAGTGATAGACGCCGGCCTCGAGGTCGGCGAGCGGCCCGCAGGCGAGATAGAGGTCGATGTGGTAGAGCGCGCCCGTGCACGCTGCTGCGCGGAAGTAGACCTCTCCCCCCGTGTACTTCCGGCGCCGCACGATCCCGGCGGAGAAGTAGAGGAGCCGCGCGAGCGCGCGCCGGTCGAGCGGTGGGCCGTTGCCCGCCGCGGTGCCCGCGTCGGCGACGGCGGCGAGCGCGGGACGCGTGGACGTCGTGAAGTCCCGGGGCAGCGGAATGGGCTCGAGGTCGGTGTAGACCTTGAACGGCCGGGGCATGATGTCCCAGTCGAGCCAGTGACGACTCCGCCGGACGCTCTCGGGTGAGTGCTTGGTCGCCTCATGATAGGCGAGGATCGCGGCGACGTCGCGGTTGCTCATCGGCCCGAGCCTACACCGGCGCTGGGGCGTGTGACATCGGGTCACACGACCGACCGGCTTGACCCCGGGGTCGGGTCGAGGGTAGCGGGGCGCATGCACCTCGGCGTCGCGATGTTCCCGACCGACTACGCCGTCCGGCCCGACGACCTCGCGCGCGCCGCCGAGCAGCGCGGCTACGAGTCGCTCTGGTTTCCGGAGCACACCCACATCCCGGCGTCGCGACGGAGCGCGTGGCCGGGCGGGCCGACGCTCCCGAAGGAGTACTGGCACACGCACGACCTGTTCGTCGCGCTCGCCGCCGCGGCAGCCGTGACCACGCGTCTCAAGGTCGGCTCGGGAATCTGCCTCCTCGTCGAGCGGGACCCGATCGTCACCGCGAAGGAGGTCGCCAGCGTGGACTTCCTCTCGGGCGGCCGCCTGCTGTTCGGCATCGGCGGCGGCTGGAACGCGGAGGAGATGGAGGACCACGGGACGGAGTTCCGGAGCCGCTGGAAGGTGCTCCGCGAGCGCGTGCTCGCGATGAAGAAGATCTGGACGGAGGACGAGGCCAGCTTCGAGGGGGAGTTCGTCCGCTTCCCACCGCTCTGGTCGTGGCCGAAGCCCGCGCAGAAGCCACATCCGCCCGTCCTCCTCGGCGGCCATGGCCCGCGCGCGCTACGCCGCGTGGTCGACTACTGCGACGGCTGGATGCCGATCAGCGTCCGCGGCGGAGACCTCCCGGCCGGCATGGTCGAGCTCCGGCGGATCGCCCAGGAGAAGGGGCGGGACCCGCGGACGATCTCGGTCTCGGTCTACGGCGCGCCGATGGATCGCGATGCGCTCGCCCGCCTCCGCGACGCCGGCGTCGAGCGCTGCATCTTCGCGCTGCCCTCGGCGGACGCCGATCGCGTGGCGGCGCTGCTCGACCGCGGCGCGGAGCTCGTCCGGGCGTTCGCGTAGGGCATGGACCTCGGCCTCCGCGGCAAGCGGGCGATCGTCACCGGGTCGAGCAAGGGGATCGGGAGGGCGATCGCGGGGGCGCTCGCCGCGGAGGGGGCGTGCGTCACGATCTGCGCGCGCGGTGCCGACGCGCTCCGCGCGGCGGAGCGCGAGCTCCGTGCTGAGGGGGCGGACCTCGTCGCCGTCGCCGCCGACCTCGCGACCGACGAGGGCGTCGAGCGCGTCTGGCAGGCGCACGCGAAGGCCTTCGGCGGCGCCGACGTCCTCGTGAACAACGTGACGGGCGGGGCGTCGCCCACGGACGTCCTCACCGCGACCGACGCGGACTGGCTCGCGAGCTACACGATGAACGTCGTCGTGCACGTCCGCTTCGTCCGGCGGGTCCTCCCCGGCATGCTGGAGCGCGGCTGGGGTCGCATCGTGAACGTCTCGTCGACCGCCGGGCGGGAGCCGGACGGGGCGGTCCCGACCTACGGCCCCGCCAAGGCCGCGCTCATCAACCTGTCGAAGCAGCTCGCGAACGTCTACTCCCGCCAGGGCGTGCTCACGAACTGCGTCTGTCCGGGCATCACGCGCACCGAGGCCGCGATGGCGGCGGCCGTCCGCCGCACCGGCCGGC
>CAZLYE010000392.1:0-3478 GCA_964562865.1 uncultured Binatia bacterium (SeqCode)
CGCGGCTCACGAGGCCACCGAGATTTTTCCTCTTGTCGGCGGAGTCTCCCGCGTAGTAGGCGTCGGCGACACGCGAAAGGGGGGAAGCCGATGCGACGCCGGCTCGCGTTCGTCGTCGTTCTGTTCTCCGTCGCAGCGATCCGGAACGCGGGCGCGGTCTGCGGCGATCCCGGTGCCGTGGCCCTCGCCCGGGCGCAGGTGTCGTCCGACTGCGTCTGTGCGAGCCCGCCGGGCCACGGCGCCTACGTCCGGTGCGCCGCCGGCGTGGCCGAGCAGCGCGCGGGGCTCGGCCTCCTGCCCCCCGAGTGCCGGAGCGCGGTCAGGAAGTGCGCGGCGCACTCGACGTGCGGGCGTCCGGGCCGCGTCACGTGCTGCAGGCCGACGCCGGGCAGCACGCCTCGATGCAACGTGACGACGCCGAGGTCGTGCGCCGCCAAGGGTGGATGCGCCTCGGGCCTGACCAGCTGCTGCGATGCCTGCGACGCGACGGGCTGCTTCACGTGTGGCGCCAGCCCGTCCTGCGGCGGCACCTGCCCGGGGACCGACACCTGTGCACCCAACTCCGAGGGCTATTCGATGACCTTCTCGTGCGGGTGCTTTCCTGCCGGCGCCACGCCGTGTGGCAGCTCCGGCTACCCGCAGTGCGGCGGAACGTGCCTCAACGGCTACGTGTGCCAGGCGTTCCGCACCATGTCCCCCGACCTCGCCGTGAGCACGTTCTGCGCCTGCGTCGATCCGGGCGCGACCTGCTCCGGGCTGCCGGAGTGCAGCGCGGGACCATGCCCTGCAGGCGCCGCCTGCACGGTCCTGCGGGTGCCCCAGTTCTGCGGCTGCGCGTCTCCGTGAGTCGCTCTCTTTAGATCGACACGATGGTAGCTGCGCCCTGGACTCCAGGGCCGAAATGATCGATACGCCGTCCCCGGAAGCCGACGCCATACCGGGGAGGCCCTCGATGAGACTCGTGACGGCGCAGCTCCATGCCGCGACGCAGGCGCTCACGGGGTCCTTCCCGTTCGTCGGCAAGCACGGCACCCGGCACACGGCGACGTTCACGCTCATGAGGACGGGGGGTTGAGGGAGGAGCACGCACGATGATGCGAGGCCTGCTGTTGCGTGCCCCTCGGGCACGACGCCGCTCTACACGGGCTCCAGCATCGTGCTGAGGAATCCCGGCGACGGGAACCTCACCGAGGACGCCCGCTGCTGGCAGGTGCCGCCCGCGTCGACCACGCACGTCGACGTCGAGGTCCTGGCCCCCTGCGCCGTCTGCCGCTTCGGGCGGTAGACGCGCGCGGCGGTCTCACGGGACCGGCGGGCAGCTCGCCGGCGGCGGCGTGTTCTTCTGCGCGACGAACCGGCCGACGGTGTCGTTCGCCGGGCCGGCCTTCGCCGGCGCCGCGGCGCACCACGGGCGGTCCGCCCCGAGCTTCAGGCGGACCGCGACGGTTCCCTGCGACCGCTCGTCGAGCGTGTAGCCCCATCCCGCCTTCCCGCCCTTCACCGAGATGCTATCCGCGCGCACGGTGACGTTCGTGATGGCGTCGCCCGGGTTCCGGCTCCGGAAGCGCCAGCCGGAGGCGCCGAGCGGCGACCAGCCCGACTCCGCGCCCGCCGCGGGCAGGACGACCGTGACCGCCTCGCCGCTCCCCGCCGCGTCGTAGACGACGAGCGTCGCGCCGCCCGTCGTCGGGTCGCCGGGGCTTCCCGGCGGGGGCGGCAGGATCCTGTTCAGGATGGAGTCCCGCTTGGTCGACGATTTGAACGACACGCGCCGGCGCGCTGGGTTCGCCGCGTCGTCACGCAGGCTGAGGCTGCTCGTCCGGATGAGGACCCAGGCGAGGGTCGTCGTGGTGGTCGTGGTCGACGTAGTGGTCGTGATCCTCGGGCCGCCGCAGCCGGTCGGCTCGTTCGTCTCGTCGATCCCCTCCGGGCGCACGCCGTAGACGGGAACGGGGCAGCCGAGCTCGAGCGCGCCGAGATCGGGGGCCGCGCCCGTGAAGTCGTCGTTCAGGTTCGGGAGCACCGCGCCGACGTCGAGCGCGTTCGACGCGGCGTCGAGCGTCGCGTCCGGTGGAAGCATCGTCGTCCGGAAGCTCGGCGGCGGGACGAGACCGTTCGCGAAGATGGGCGGGACGAGGAGGACCCCCGTCAATTCGAATACGCCCGCCGCATGCATCGCCGCGAAGCTCGTCCACTTTCCCGGCGCGTCGAAGTCGAACGTGCCGTCGGGAAACCAGCCGTCGCCGTCGATCACGCCGTCGTCGATCCCGGCCGACCAGTCGACGACGCGCGGACCGGGCGGCGTCGGGCCGACGAAGAGGTTGTTCCGGATCACGAAGTGATGGCTCGTGGCCGAGGTCTGGAGGTTCAGCGCGAGGGCCGGGCTCACGAACGTGTTGTGGAGGACGAGCATGCCGCTCGGCTCCTCGGGCGGCGTGCCGCCGAGCGCGTGGAACTTGAGCTGCTCGTTCGCGACGTTCACGACGACGTTCCGCACCGCGTAGACCGGACCGCCGTAGATCGGCTGGAAGCTGAGCGGCGCGTAGTTGTTCGTGAAGCGGTTCCGGAACGCGCGCGTGTTGCCCTCGCTGACGTCCAGCTCGACCCCGTTGTCGTAGGCGGAGAGGACCTCGTTGCCGTAGAAGTCGATCGCCCGCGCGCCGGGCTCCGCGGTCTTCATCGCGTCGCCGAACCCGACGATCTGGTTGTGGCAGACGACGTGACCGTTGCCCTCGACGTGGATGCCGTCGTCGTCGGAGTGGGCGCCGCCGTCGTCGGAGCAGACGAGGGGCCAGGCGAGGCGTCCCTCGACGACGTTGTCGCAGAGGTAGAAGTCCTCCTGGTCGGGGTTGGAGCCGATCCCGAGCCGCACGTCGCGGATGTGGACACGACGCACGACATTCCCCTGCGCTCCCGTCCCCTGGAACCGGAGCCCGCGGTTCGCGTGCTGGAGCGTCAAGCGCTCGAGGTGGACGAAGCTCCCGTAGGCCTCGAGGACGTTGCACGACCCGCAGCCGCCGCCGTCGAGGACGACGCCGTCCTCGCTCTGGCCGCGGACGACGATCGGGTCCTCGGCGGTGCCGCTCGCCTCGAGGACGAAGGCCCCGGCGTAGGTCCCGTCGGCGAGCGTGATGACGTCACCGGGCGCGGCCGCGGCGAGCGCCGCGTTGAGCTCGCAAGCGAAAAGAGCGTCGCGCTACGCCGCCCGGGTCGTGTTCCGGACGTTCTCCATCTGCCAGCGCGCCATCGTGACGACGTCGGACATCCGCTCGCCGAGCTTCCGCACGACGGACGCCTCGAAGCCGGAGTGCATCTTGCAGTTGTGGCAGCGGGGGTCCTTCCGGCTCTCCCAGTAGTCCCAGTCGACGCCGACGAAGAACTCGTGCCAGTCGCCGTAGTATTGGCCCTCGATCAGGTAGCAGGGTCCCTTCCAGCCCTTCGGCGTGTACGTCGGGTTGCCCCACGGCGTGCACGGGTA
>CAZLYE010000393.1:0-3264 GCA_964562865.1 uncultured Binatia bacterium (SeqCode)
ATCGAGGATCAACGGCTCTACGGAGTCGGACAGGACGGGCTCCAGCGGTTTCCCGCGCGCTCTGCTCGTCGGCTCCTCATCGACCCTCAGGAGCCGGCGCTGGCCGGCTTCTGCTCACCGGCCGCGATGATGCCGTCCCGACCGCTCCGCTTGACCGCGAACAGGGCCTGGTCCCCGAGGGCGAGGAGCCCCTCGAGATCGCGCGCGTCGTCGGGAAAGGTCGCGACGCCGAAACTGGCGGCGAGGCGGATCGGCAGTCCCGTCCCGGCGAGGTACGTCGCCTCCCGGATGCACGCACGGATCTCGCGGGCCTTCTCGACCGCCGCGGCTCGCGGACTGCCGGGCAGGACGATGACGAACTCGTCGCCGGCATACGCCACCGCCCAGGCCGGCGGCGTGAGACAGGTCCGGATCGTGGCGGCCACCTCCTGGATCGCGCGGCTGCCGTTCAGGTGCCCGCGGGAGTCGACGACCCGCTTGAAGTGGTCGAGGTCGATGAAGAGGACCGAGACGGCGGAGCCCGCCGCGGCGCTCTCGGCGATGAGCTGGTCGAGGGCCTGGTAGAGGTGGCGCGTGTTGTAGAGGCCGGTCAGGTCGTCGAGGACGGCGAGCTCGCGGAAGCGCTCCTCGCTCGCGCGCAGCGCGTCCTCGGCCCGCTTGCGCTCGGTGGTGTCGATCCCGGTGGAGAGGATCTCGATCAACCGGCCGTCGCCGTCGACGATCGGCGTGTTCCGCCACGTGATCCAGAGCCGCTCGCCGTCGCGGCGCACGTTCTCGTTCTCGTTGGCGACGTAGCGCTCGGGGTGCGCGAGCAGGTCGTGGATCATGGCGACCAGATCGCGCCCCGAGGACTCGGTGTCCGGTACGATGAGCCCGAGCACCGAGCGCCCGACGAGATCGTCGTTGGTGTACCCGAAGAGACGCTGGCCGTAGTCGTTGAGAAAGATCACACAGCCCTGGGGATCCCAGCGGAGAACGATGGTGTTGGTGCGGTGAACGATCTCCCGGTACGTGGCCTCGGCAGCGCGCAGCCGGGCGAGCTCGTGCTCGAGCCAACGGATCTCCGCGCGGAGCGCGTCCGCGTCGTCGCGGGACGGCATGGATTCGACTTGACCACGGTTGCCCCGCCGCTTTCAAGAGAGTTGGCGGCGGCGCACGCGACCGGGGTCACCGCCGGAGGGCACGCCCCGCCTCGCGGGCGAGCGCGTGGAAGAACCTCCCGCCCCACGTCCCCATCGCCAGGAGGGCCCCGAAGAGGATCACGGCGTCGATGCTCTGTGTTCGCTTCTGGATGCTCACGCGACGCGCTTCCGTACACCCGCCGTACGTCGGCGCTGCGTCTGGTCCTTGAAGAACCCTCGACCGAGCGCATCGCGGAACGCCCGCCAGTCCCGGTCCACCTGGTTGGCGAAGAGCGGGGCGGAGTCGAGGAGACGCTTCGTCCAGCCCTTCGCCCGCGCGAAGTCGACGAACACGTCACCGACCGCGGCTCCCTGTCGCCCGCTCGTCCGGAGGTGTGCCCAGGCCGTCAGCTCGGCCATCGACGTCACGGCCTCCGTCACCGGTGCCCGATCCCGCCAGTCGCCTACGGTCACCCGATCCTCTGCCGGCTGCAGCTCGCGGAGGATGAACGAGGTGGTGCCGATCGTGAGCGGATGGAGGAGCGCGGCGGGGATCGCCTGGATCCGCTTCTGCAGCGTGACGACGCGATGCGCGGGGCTCTTCCACCGCGGCTGCGGCACGGGCACGTACGCCTGGAGCGCGGACGGCAGCGCCTCCTTCAGGTCGAGGAGATAGTTCCGGTCGGGCGACCCCCAGCCCTCGACCAGGATCGCCCAGCGCCTCACGCCGAGGCTTCCGAGCCCCGCGATCCGCCGCGCCACGTCGATCACCTCGAAGAACGCCGGGCGGGGCTGCGTACGGGCGAACCCGGCCAGGCAGCCCTCGACGGCCGCACACTCCGCCCTCGTCGCCGGGAGGAGGTGCGCCGGGTCCATGACGAAGCGGCGGTTCCGGCCGCTCCCGCGCACCCGCTTCCGCAGGAACTTCCCCCGCTTCCGCTTGCGGAGCGCCCGCAGGAGGTCGCCGACGACGCCCTTCCCCGCCGTCTCGCGCTCGATCCAGCGGGCTTTCCCGTCGCGGAGCGCGGCGACGTAGCTCGACAGGAACAGCTCGCAGAGGTCGCGTGACTCCATCGGGCGCACGTCGTCGTCCCGCGCCGTCACGAGAATGCTCGTCAGGAACCGCGCCACGTCCCACGTGCAGGGCGCCAGCAGCGCCTCGTCGAAGTCGTTGATGTCGAAGTAGACGGCCCGGTTGTCGCCCTTGTAGGCGCCGAAGTTCTCGAAGTGGAGGTCGCCGCAGAGCCACGCGAGCGGCGCGTCGTCGAGCGGAGAGCTGCGCGTCCAGCGCTCGTAGAAGAGATGACACGTACCGCGCAGGAACCCGGAGCGGCTCCTCCGCATCCCCTTGTACTTGAGCTTGAGGCGTTCCGGATCGCGCCCGGCGTTGAACCGCCGGATGCGCCCGGGCACGTCGTTCATCGCCGAGTCGCGGGTACCACGTTTAGCCCGTCAGTCGGTGCAGCGCGATGGCCGCCGCGGTCGCGACGTTGAGCGAGTCGGCGCCCGGCACCATGCGGATCGACACCTCGACATCGGCGCCGGCGCGCGACGCCGCGCCGAGCCCGTCCTCCTCGGTGCCGAGGAGCAGCGCCACGCGCGCCGGCGCGCGGGTGCCTGCGATCTCCGCGACGTCGAGCGCCGCGCGCGGGTGGAGCGCGACCACCGTGAAGCCGGCGCCGCGGAGCGTGGCGAGCGGTGCGGGCCAGTCCGCGAGCCGCGCGAAGGGCACGCGCAGCGTGCCGCCCATGGAGACCCGGATCGCCCTCCGGTAGAGCGGGTCCGCGGAGCCCGGCGAGAGGAGCACGCCGTCCACGCCGAACGCCAGCGCGCTCCGGAAGATCGCCCCGACGTTGTCGGGATTCGTCACGCGCTCGAGGACGAGGACGAGGCGGGCGTCGAGGAGTGCCTCGACCGGCACGTCGGGCGGGCGCTCCGCGGCCGCGAGGCAGCCGCGATGGAACTCGAAGCCGACGACGGCGCGGATCGTCTCCTCGGGCGCGAGGTAGACCGGCACGTCACCGACGGCGTCGCGCAGGTCCTCCAGCGCTGGCCGGGTGACGAGCACGGACCGCGTGCGGAAACGCGGTGCCGCGAGGAGAGTGCGGACGACCTGCCGGCTCTCCGCCACGAACGACCCGCG
>CAZLYE010000394.1:0-8510 GCA_964562865.1 uncultured Binatia bacterium (SeqCode)
CTCGCCGTTCTGCCTGAAGACGCGCATCTGCTTCCAGCTGAAGGACGTGCCGTTCCGGCGGGTGACGGACACCGTCGGCCGGCGAACGGAGCTCCGGCGGCTCGATCCGCGCGGGAGGCTGCCCGTTCTGGTCGCCGGCGCCGACGTGCTCGCGGGCTCGAAGCGGATCACGCGGTACCTCGAGGCGCAGCACCGCGAGCCCGCGCTCGTCCCGGCGCCGCCCGAGCCGCGCGCGTACGCGGCGCTGCTCGAGGAGTGGGCGGACGAGACGCTCCACTTCATCGTCGGCGCGTTCAAGTGGCTGAACCACGAGAACCGGGCCGCGGCGCTCGCCAATACGACGACCGAGATGGCGGGCCCGCTCCTGCGGCCGATCGTCGGCCGCCTCGTCGCGCGCGACGCGCGCCGACGCTATGCCGCGTCGGGCTATACCGCGGCCGGGCTCGACGAGCTCGAGGAGCGCATGCGCGAGCACCTCGCCACGCTCGCGACGCTGCTCGACGGGCGGACCTATCTCCTCGGCCGCACGCCGACGCTCGCCGACGTCGCGATCTTCGCGCAGCTCGCCTGGATGCGGCGCTACGCCGAGCGCCGGCTCCTCGACGACGCCCCGATCGTCGCCGCGTGGCTCGACCGCCTGGAGAGCCTGCCGGCCGTCGCCGCCGCGCTCGCATCTTGACCCTCTCGGGAGCCCGTGTCAGAAGCCCGCGCATGGCGAACTTCGTCAAGGTCGCCGCGGTCGGCGACGTCCCGCCCGGGACCGGAAAGTGCGTCGACGTGAACGGCAAGCAGATCGCGCTCTTCAACGTCGGCGGAGCGTTTCACGCGATCGACAACACCTGCCTCCACCGCGGCGGGCCGCTCGGCGAGGGTGAGCTCGAGGGCCCGATCGTCACCTGCCCGTGGCACGGCTGGCAGTACGACGTCACGACCGGCGCCAACACCATGGACGAGAGCGAGCGCGTCGACCGCTACGACGTCAAGGTCGAGGGCGACGCCGTGCTCGTCGCCGTCTAGCGCGTCACGCCGCGACGTCCGTCCGCGGGCGCGGGGGGCGGGTCGCGGCTCACGCTCTCGCCGGCCGCGCGCCGCGTTCACGGAGCGGTTGGCGCGCTCCGGACTCGAGAGATCGCCGCGACCCGCCCCCCGCGCCCGGGCATGCGACGTCAGAGCGCGCTGTCGGCGCGGACCGTGGCGTCGCGGCCGATCGTGACCGAGCGGCCGACCCAGGCGCCGCGGTAGGAGCCGCCGGTGCCGAGGACGATCGCGCCGTCGGGAGCGTAGATCGTGGCGGAGACCTGCGCGCGCGGCCGGGCGATGAAGGCCGGTCCAGCGGGCGTCCCGGCCACGTCGATGCGGACGGTCTCCGCGCGCGCCGACGAGGCGGCGCCGATCGTGGCGTGGCGCCGCAGGACGACATCCTCGGCGACGGCGATCCGGCAGGTGGCCCCGGTCACGCAGGTGAGCCCGCCGGCCCGCGCGATCCGGATCGAGCGGGCGACGTAGTCACCGCCCGCGAGCTGAAGCAGCGCGCCGGCTCCGACGGCGATGTCACCGTAGGTGCCGGGCATGACCGGCGGGATGACGGTGTGGCGGCGGAGCGTCAGGTCGTTCGTCCCGGGGATCGCAACGACCGGCGTGAGGAGCGCCGGATCGACGGCGGGCGAGGTGAAGGCGCGGCACGCCGGCAGGGTCGTGGGCCCCCTGGCGAGCCCGCAGAAGGCGTGATCGACGTGCGCGCCCCGCCCGACGAGCAGGACGGGTGCCACCGCGGTGCCAGCGACGCGCGTCGCTCCGCCGAGCCGCACCGTGCCGCCGAGCGTCCCGACCGCGCTCCCCGTGACGTGCGTCCCGGCGCCGATCGAGACGTCGTCGCGCGCGAGCACGACGTACCCCCCGAGGGTCGCCGGCGGCGTCGTCTGCGCGGCCGCCGTTCGGCAGGCCAGCACGATCCACACCGCCACCGCGGTCGCGCGCCGGCGCGTCATCCGCTCCACTCCTCCGCCATGCTGAACCCGTCCTCCATGAAAATACCCGACGCGCTCGTGGAACGCGACCATCGCGCGATTGGTGGCGGAGACGTGGAGCTTCACCCTCGGGCGGCCGAGCGCACGGTGCTTCGCGTGCGCACCTCCACGGCTCAACCGGGGCGCGCGGCCCGCTTCTTCCGGAACTCCGGCGGGCGCTTCTCGAGGAACGCGTTCCGTCCCTCGAGCGCCTCGTCGGTGCGGTAATAGAGATCGAGCGCGCTGAAGCCGAGCTCGGTGATGCCGGCGATGTGCTCGGTGTCCGCGTTGAACGACTGCTTGGCGAGCTTCAGCGCCGTCGGGCTCTTCTCGAGGAGCTCGCGACACCACTTCTCCGTCTCGGCGCGCAGCTCGGTCGCGGGGACGACGGCGTTCACGAGCCCCATCGCGAGCGCGTCTGCCGCGCGGTACTGGCGGCAGAGGTACCAGATCTCGCGCGCCTTCTTCTCGCCGACGAGGCGTGCGAGGTAGGCGGTCCCGAAGCCCGGGTCGACGCTGCCCACGCGCGGGCCGACCTGGCCGAAGACGGCCGTGTCCGCGGCGATCGTCAAGTCGCAGAGGACCTGCAGCACGTTGCCCCCGCCGATCGCGAAGCCGTTCACCATCGCGATCACCGGCTTCGGGATGGCGCGGATCACGCCGTGGAGCCCGTGGACGTCCATCCCGATCCCGCCCCCGCCGTATCCCGCGGCCGTCCGCTCGCGCTGGTCGCCGCCGGCGGAGAAGGCCTTGTCGCCGGCGCCCGTGAGCACGACCACGCCGACGGCGTCGTCCGCCCAGGCGGCGCGGAAGGCCGCGATGAGCTCGTCGACGGTCTTCGCGCGGAAGGCGTTCCGCAGCTCGGGACGGTTGATCGTGATCCACGCGACGCCGTCGCGCGTCTCGTAGAGAATATCCTCGTACGCCATGGGGGTGCGCATCGCGCGCGGTTCGGTGCCTTGTCAAGCCGGGCGCGGCGGCGCAAGCTGGCCCGGATGATCGAGACCGCGCTGCACGCGCACCTCGCGGCGCGCGGCGCCGAGCACGCGGACGACCGCGGGGTCGCCCTGCCGCGCCGCTTCGGGCCGGACGCCGCGGCGGAGTACGCGGCGCTCCGCGACGGCGCGGCGCTCGTCGACCTCGGCTTCCGCACGGTCGTCGCGGCCCGCGGCGAGGATCGCGCCGGGTTCCTGCAGGGGATGCTCACGAACGACGTGGCGGGCCTCGCTCCGGGACGCGGGTGCCCCGCACTCCTCCTGACGATCCAGGGCCGCGTCACCGCCGACGTCCGCGTCGCGGTGCTGGAAGATGCCGTGCTGCTCGACGTCGACGTGCGGGTGCGGCAGGCGTTCGTCGAGGCGCTCGAGAAGCTCATCATCGCCGACGACGTGGAGCTCGGCGAACCCGCCGAGCCGCTCGAGCTCGTCGGCGTCGAGGGCCCGCTCGCGGAGCGCGTGCTCGGGGCGCCGGCGGTCGGGCTCGCGCCCTGGGCGCACACCGTCGCCGACGTCGCCGGCGCGCGCCTCCGGATCCAGCGCGCGAGCGAGGTGCACGGCCCCGGCTTCGTCCTGCACGTCCCGGCGGCGCGGGCCGGCGCGGTGTGGGACGCGCTCGCCGCACGCGGGGCGCGCGCGTGCGGCATGGAGGCGCTCGAGGGGCGACGCGTCGAGGTCGGCGTCCCGCGCGTGGGGGTCGACATGGACGGGTCGACGCTCGCGCTCGAGGTCCCGGTCGAGGAGGCGATCAGCGCGACGAAGGGCTGCTACCTCGGCCAGGAGGTCGTGGCGCGCGGCACGGCGCGCGGGCACGTGAACCGCCGCCTCGTGGGCCTCCGGATCGAGGGCCCACCGCCACCCGCGGACGCCCCGCTCCTCTGCGACGGGAAGGAGGTGGGCCGCCTCACGTCCGTCGCACGCGCCTTCGGTGCGGGCGGCACGGTGGCCCTCGGCTTCGTCCGCCGCGAGCACTGGGACCGGGGCACGGAGCTGCACGTCGCGCCGGGCGACACGGTGGCGCGCGTGCACGCGTTGCCGCTCGCCTGAGCCGCCGTCCGTCTCGCCGTCGGGAGCGGGTCCGTCGGCTTCCCTCGCCCGGGTCCTTTCTGCTAACCCGCCGCCATGGCAACGCAACTGGGCAAGCGCTACATCTGCGACTCGTGCGGGACCGAGATCCTCTGCAACAAGCCGGGGACCGGCAGCATCGCGTGCTGCGATCACGAGATGAAGGTGAAGGAAGCGAAGCCGCTCCCGTCCTCGGACTGACGCGCGCCGACTGGGTGCTCCACGATGCGCGGGTCGTGACACTCGATCCGCGCCGTCCCCTCGCCCAGGCGATCGCGGTCCGCGGCGGGCGCGTGCTGGCGCTCGGCTCGTCGGCTGCGCTCCGGCGGCTCGCCGGGCCCGGCACGGAGGTCGTCGACTGCCGGGGCGCGACGATACTCCCGGGCCTCGTCGACCCGCACCTGCATCTCCTCGGGCTCGCCGCGCGCCGTGTGAACCTCGACTGCTCGCGCGCCCGGAGTATCGACGAGCTCCTCGCGGCCGTCCGCACGCGCGCCCGCGGGCTCCCGGCAGGCGCGTGGCTCCGCGGCGAGGGGCTGGACGAGGCCGCGCTCGGCCGGCTGCCGACGGCGACCGAGCTCGAGGCCGCGGCGCCCGGGCGCCCGGTCCGCCTGCGGCACCGGAGCCGGCACGCGTCCGTCCTGAGCGCCGCGGCGCTCCGCCGGCTGTCCGACCGCGGGCGCGCCGCCCCCGTGGGCCTCGTCGCCGGGCGCGAGGAGCTGCTCGGCCGGCTGGTCGGCCCGCTCCCCGCGGGCGCGCTCGCCGGCGCGCTCGCCGCGACCGGGCGCGAGCTCGCGGCGCTCGGCCTCACGGCCGTCGCCGACGCGACGCCGCGCGGTCCGCGAGGTCTCGCGCCGCTCCGCGACGCCATGGCGGCCGGCGGCTTCCCGCTCCGCGTGTTCGCGATGCAGCGGCCCGGCGTGCGGCCGTGGGCGGCCGACGGCCGGCTCCGGCCCGGTCCCGTGAAGATCCTGGTCGAGCACGACCGCCTCGGGCTCCGGCCCCGGCCGGCGACGCTCGCGCGCCGCATCGCAGTCGCGGCGGCGGCGGGCGCGCAGGTGGCCGTCCACTGCGTCGACGCGGGGACGCTCGTCGCCGCGCTCGCCGCCATCGCCGCGCTGCCGCGCCGGCACCGCGTCGGGCGAGGTCACCGTCTCGAGCACGTCGCCGAGTGCCCGCCGGCGCTCGTCGTGCGCATCGCCGCCCTCGACCTGACGGTGGTGACGAACCCCGCCTTCGTCCACTGGCGTGGCGACGCGTACCGCGTGGAGACGGCGGCCGCGGCGCGCGGCTGGCTCTACAGGGCCGGCTCGCTCGCACATGCCGGCATCCCGCTCGCGGGCGCCTCGGACGCGCCGGTCGTGCCCCCGAGCCCGTGGGTCGGCGTCGCGGCGGCGCGCTCGCGGCGGACGGCCGGCGGGGCGTCGCTCGGCGCGGCGGAGCGCCTGGATGCGGCGGCCGCGCTCCGGCTCTTCACGACGGGCGCCGCATTCGCGCTCGGCGCGGACGCGCTCGGGCGGCTCGTCGAGGGCGGGCCGGCGGACCTGATCGTCGTCGAGCCGGATCCGCTGCGTGCCGCGCCGGACGAGGTGGCCGAGGCCCGCGTCGCGCTCGCGCTCGTCGCGGGCGAGCGGACGTGGCCGGCGTGAGGCCGTTCGCCACCATCCGCTACGAGAAGCGCGGTGCGGTCGCGGTCGTGACGCTCGACCGTCCCGCGGTGCTGAACGCCTACGACGTCGGGATGCGGGACGACCTGTTCGCGGCGCTCGGCGCCGCCGACGACGACCCGGACGTCCGCGCGCTCGTGCTGCGGGGCAGCGGCCCGGCGTTCTCGAGCGGCGGCGACGTGCGCGAGTTCGGCACGGCCCCGTCGCCGTCGGTCGCACGCGCGGTCCGGTGGCGGCGCGACGTGTGGGGTCGCCTCATCGCGCTCCGCGCCGGGACGGTCGCCGCGGTGCACGGATGGGCCGTCGGCGGCGGGATGGAGATGGCGCTCCTCTGCGACCTCCGCGTCGCGGCGGACGACGCGCGCTTCGCCCTCCCCGAGACGGGGCTCGGGATGATTCCGGGCGTCGGGGGGACGCAGACGCTGCCGCGCAGCGCGGGGCTCGGGCGCGCCCTCGACGTCGTCCTCAGCGGGCGCGAGCTCGACGCCCGCGCGGCGGCGGCCGCCGGGCTCGTGCATCGCGTCGTGCCGCGAGGGCGGCTCGACGCGACCGCACTCGCCCTGGCGCGACGCCTGGCTGCGCTCGATCCCGCCCGCGTACAGGCGGCGCGGCGCTGCGTCCGCGCCGCGCACGACCTCAGCCTCGAGGCTGCGATCGCGCTTGAGCGCCGGCTCGCGCTCGGGCTAGAACGCCGGCGGTGAACGCGGTCAGCTTCCTCTCGCTTCCGGCCGGCATCGTGCCCGATCAGGAGGCGCTCGTCTCTGGAGAGCATCGCTTCACGTACGCGGAGACGTGGACGCGCGTCCGGCGACTCGCCGGCGCGCTCGCCCGCCTCGGTGCCGGCCGCGGGACGCGGATCGCGGCGCTCGACGTGAACTCGCACCGCTACGTCGAGGCGTACTACGCGACCGCGATGCTCGGCGGCGTCTTCATCCCCCTCAACTACCGGGCGAAGCCCCCCGAGCTCGAGCACATGCTCGGCACGGGAAACGCGCGCATCCTCCTCGTCGGCGAGCGCTACCTCGACATGGTCGAGGCGCTCCGGCCGCGGCTCCCCGCGCTCGAGGTGCTCGTCGGCCTCGACGGACCGACGCGCGGGCACCCGGGATACGAGGAGCTCTGCGCCGCGGCACGAGAGCAGGAGGAGGAGGCCGAGGTCGAGGATCAGGACACGACGATCCTCATGTACACGAGCGGCACGACCGCGCTCCCGAAGGGCGTGATGCTGACGCATCACGACTTCACCGCGTACGTGACGGCCAACGTCGAGCTGGCCGACGGGACGCCGCGCGGCGCCGCGCTCCTCTGCGTGCCGCTCTACCACATCGCCGGCGCGACCAACATGATGACGACGCTCTGGACGGGCCGCCGGCTCGTCCTGATCCCGCAGTTCGAGCCGCGCGCCTGGCTCGACGTCGTCGAGCGCGAGGGCATCACCCACGCCTTCCTCGTGCCCACCATGGTGAAGAAGCTGCTCGACGAGCCGGACCTCGAGCGCCGCGACCTCTCGCGGCTGGAGATCCTCTCCTATGGCGGCGCCGCCATGCCGTTCCCGGTCGTCCGCCGGGCGATCGAGCGCTTCCCCCGGAACGTCGGCTTCGTCAACGCGTTCGGACAGACGGAGACGACGTCCACCCTCACCATCCTCGGGCCCGAGGACCACCGCCTCGAGGGCACGCCGGCGGAGGTCGAGAAGCGGACGAAGCGCCTCACCTCGATCGGGCGTCCGCTCCCCGACGTCGAGGTGCAGATCGTCGGCGACGACGGCCGCACGCTCGCTCCCGGCGAGGTGGGCGAAATCTGCGTGCGCACGCCGCGCGTCATGAAGGGTTACGCCGGAAGCGCGGAGTCGCCGCTCGTGCGCGACGGCTGGCTCCCGACGCGCGACATGGGCTGGATGGACGAGGACGGCTACGTCTACGTCGCGGGGCGCAAGGACGACATGATCATCCGCGGCGGCGAGAACATCGCGCCTGCGGAGGTGGAGGCGGTGCTGCAGTCGCATCCCGCGGTGGAGGAGGCCGCGGTGATCGGCCTGCCCGACCTCGAGTGGGGCCAGCGCGTCGCCGCGTTCGTCGTGCTGCGGCCGGGCGCGAGCGCCACCGCGGAGGCGCTCGGCACCTTCTGCCGCGAGCGGCTGGCGAGCTTCAAGAAGCCGGAGCTCTTCGAGTTCGTCCCGGAGCTGCCGAAGAACCAGATGGGCAAGATTCTCCGGCGCGACCTCCGCGCGAAGATCGCGTCGTGACGGCCGCGCGTTCGCGTCGTCCCCCGCGCCGCCAGGCCCCCGCGCGCGGCCCGGCGGTCGAGGTGGAGGTCCGCGGCGGCGTCGCCTGGCTGACGCTCGCGCGCCCCGCGACGGGCAACCGCTGCGACGCGGAGCTGCTCGGCGCGCTCGCCGAGGCGTGCGCCACCGCGGAGGACGCCGACGACGCGTCGGTGGTGGTCCTGGCGGCGCGCGGGTCGGCCTTCTCCCGCGGGCTCCCACGCGGCTGCCGGTGGCCGGCCCGGGGATGGCCCGACGGCGTCGCGGCGCTCGGCGCGATGACCAAGCCGGTGATCGCGGCGGTTCAGGGCGACGCGCTCGGCTGGGGCCTCGCCCTCGCGCTCGCCTGCGACCTCCGGATCGCGGCGCGCGACGCCGTTTTCGCACTCCCGGAGCTCGGCGCGGGCGCGTTCCCCGGAGGTGGCGTGACGCCGCGCCTCACGCGGTTCGTCGGGGTCGCGCGCGCGCTCGAGATGGTCCTCCTCGGCACGCGGCTCGATTCGGCGCAGGCCGC
>CAZLYE010000395.1:0-7212 GCA_964562865.1 uncultured Binatia bacterium (SeqCode)
CCGATCTCGGGAATGGCGGGGAGGACGAACGCCTCCGGCACCCCGAGCGCGTCCATCGCGGCATCGATCTCCGCGCCGAGCGGGCCGCGAAGCCCGGTGTCGATCTTCTTGAGGACGAGCCCGGTCCATCCCGCGCCGACGTCCGCCAGCGCCCCGCTCACGCGGCGGGAGGCGTCGGCGGGGGCGAGCGTCCGGCTCTGCGTGTTCCGCACGCAGACGGTCCCGGGACAGAGCTCCGGCCGCGGCGACTCACCCGAGGGGTGGACGACGACGCCGCCGGGGCCCGGCAGGAGCTCCGCCCCGACGTCGCACGCGCCGGTCAGGTCGTCGGCGAGGACCCGTAGTGCATCCAGGGTGGAGAGAGGTCGATTCAGGCGAGGAGGACGGCCCGCGCGGGCGCGCCGTCGAGATCCGGGAACTTGAGCGGCAGGCACACGAGCGTGTAGCGGCCCGGCTCGACCGCGCGGAGGTCGAGGCCCTCGATGACGAACACGCCGGCGCCGAGGAGCCGGTGATGGACGGGGAAGTCGGGGCTGCCGAACCGCTCGATCGAGAGGTAGTCGATCCCGACCGCCCGCGCGCCGCGCGCGACGAGCAGCTCGGCCGCGTCCTCGGTGAGGTAGGTGAAGTCGCGCCGAAAGTCCGGGGCCGCCCAGCGCCAGGAGTTGTCCGTGCGGCAGAGGAGGATGTCGCCCGCGCGGAGCTCGGTCTCCTCGAGCGCCGCCGCGTCGATCGCGCTCCGGCCGCGGAGGTCGGCGACCAGCGCCTCCCCCACCATCCGGTCGAGCGGTACGTCGCCCAGCCGCGCGCCGTCGCCGAGGAAGTGATGGGGCGCGTCGACGTGCGTGCCGGTGTGGCTGCCCATGGTGAGGAGCGACAGGTTGCAGACGTCGCCGTTCGCGATGCGGCGGACGGGCTCCACGCGCGGCACGGGGTCGCCAGGGTAGACGTGCATACCGCGCCCGTTGGGGACCGAGATGTCGATCACGCGCCGGCCGCGAGGGAGCGCCGCGTGGGCGATCGCGATCTTCGCCGTGTACTCCGCCAGGTCGGCGATGTCGCACGCCTGCTGCACCGATCCGCCCCACGCGATGATCCCGTGCCGGGCGAGGAGGAGCACCTGCGTCTCCGCGGGCGCGGTGGCGAGGGCCGCAGCGACGCCGTCCGAGAGCTCGCGGGAGCCCGACGACGCAGGCGGCACGATCGGCGTCAGATGGAGGCGCTCCTCGGAGGTGACCGTCATGAGCGGGATCGGCTCGCCGCGGATCCCGAACGCGATCGCGTGCGGGGGATGGAGGTGCGCGACGCCGCGCGCCGCCGGCCGTGCCCGGTAGACGGCCGTGTGCATCAGCGATTCCTTCGACGGCACGTAACGCTCGGGGCCGGCGATCTTCCGGCCGGCGAGGTCGATCGTCACGAGGTCCTCGGGCGTCGTGTCGCGGAGCGCCAGCCCGCTCGGCGTGATGAGGAACGTGTCCCCGTCGCCGAGGCGGGCCGAGATGTTCCCGCCCGCCGCCGACACGAGGCCGCGGTCCCAGGTGACGCGGCAGAAGCGGGCGATCTGCTCGCGGAGAGTCTGCTCGGCCGTCGTCATGCGGCGCGTCCGTACGCGGCCGCGAGCCCCGGCTCCGTCGCCCCCTGGCGGCGCGCGGCGATCTCCGCGGCGACGCGTACCGCCTCCAGCAGGTTCCGGTGGTCGGCGATGTTCCGGCCCGCGATGTCGAACGCGGTGCCGTGGCCCGTCGACGTCCGGATCAGCGGGAGGCCCACGAGGAGCGTCACGACGGTCCCGAAGCCGAGGAGCTTGACCGCCATCAGCCCCTGATCGTGGTAGAGCGCGAGCGTCAGGTCGAAGACGCCGTCACGGGCCTTCAGGAAGACCGTGTCGGCCGGGAACGGGCCCTGCGCGTCGATGCCGCCCGCCCGCGCCGCCTGGATCGCGGGCACGATCTCGTTCCGCTCCTCGAACCCGAAGGCGCCCTCCTCCCCCGCGTGCGGATTCAGCCCGGCGACAGCGAGCTTCGGCCGCGCGATCCCCATGTCGCGCAGGGCCGCGTCGGCAAGCACCAGGCGCTCGAGGATGCGGTCCTTCCGCACGTAGTCGCAGACCGCGCGCAGCGCCATGTGGTTGGTGAACAGCATGAGCCGCATCTTCCCGAGGAGGAGCAGCATGGCGGGCTTCGTGCCGGTGAGCTCGCCGAGAATCTCCGTCTGCCCCTCGTAGGGGTAGCCGGCCGCGTGCATCGCCTCCTTGTTCAGCGGCGCGGACACCATCGCGTCGATCTCGCGCGCGACGGCGAGACGGCCTGCCTCCCGCGTGTACCGGACGGCCGCCTCGCCGTGAGCGGAATTCACCTCGCCCCAGCGGTGCGCCGCGACCGCGGCGTCGTGGTAGTCGATCAGCTCGATCGTGCCGGGCCGGCCCTCGGCCTCGGCGGGCGCGGCGATCGGCCGGAGCGGGAGGCGCACGCCGGTCGCGTCCATCGCACGCTCGAGGATGCGCGCGTCGCCGAGCACGATCGGGATGCAGCGCTCGGTCGCGGTCGGATCGGCGAGCGACTTGACGATGATCTCGGGGCCGATGCCGGCGGCGTCGCCCATCGTGATGGCGACGCGTGGTCGATTCGTCATCGAGGTTCCTCGGGAGGGATCATCGGCCACTCACTGGACGTAGCCAAGCGCGCGGAGTCGCTCCTGGGTCGCGGCGTCGGCACCGCCCTGCTGGGTCGCCCCGACGTGGTCGCGCGCCGCGAGCACCGAGCGCCCGAGCTCCGCGCGCATCATCTCGGCCTCGGCCGGGACCTTCCCGATCGCGTTCACGTGCTCGCCGGGGTCGCGTGGCAGGTCGTAGAGCTCCTCGGGGGCGAGCCCGCGTGGATTCCCCGGGGTTGCGGTGACGAGCTTCCAGTCGCGCGTGCGGACGGCCTGGACGACGTTGCCCTCCATGTCCGCCGCCTCGGCGAAGACGCTCTGCCGGGCAGGTGCCGCGCCGCCATCGAGCGGGAGCGCGTGGCCCTGCAGCGCCGCGGGCGGGGGGAACCCCGCGGCGGCGAGGATGGTCGGCGCGATGTCGAGGCTCGTGGCGAGCTCCTCCATCACACGCGCCGGCGCACCGGCGCGCGCGGGCTTCACGAGGAGCGGGACGTGGATCTGCTCGTCGTAGAGCGTCCTCCCGTGCCACCAGCCGCCGTGCTCGTGGAACTCCTCGCCGTGGTCCGCGGTGAGGACGACGAGCGTCCGGTCGTAGAGGCCGCGCTTCCGGAGGTCGTCGAGCAGCACGCCGAGGTGCTCGTCGAGGTACGCGACCGATCCGTCGTACAGCGCGTGGAGACGCTCCGCCATCTCGGGCGGCGGGTCCGGGTGCGCGCTGCGCGCGTACCCCTCGCCGTCGAACGGGTGGACGACGTACGGGTCGTGTGGATCCATGTAGTGAACGAAGAGGAAGAGCGGCTCGCGCTCCGCCGGACGCCGGTCGAGCCAGCCGCGCACCTCGGCGGTGACCCTCTCGGCAGGCTGATAGTAGTTGTGGACGTCGACGCGCGCGAGGAAGCGCTCCCGCACCAGGCGGAGGCCGTCGTAGAGCGCGAGCTGCGCCGCCGGCTCGCTCGCGTCGAAGAGGAAGTCCGGCGCGAGGTAGTGATACTCGTCGAAGCCCTGCTGGAAGTTGAAGGCCGGCGACACGTCCGCGCTGTTCGCGAAGCCGACCGTGCGATACCCGCCGCGCTGGAGCATCTCGGCGAGCGTGTCGACGCGATCCGGCAGGGCGTCGCCCCCGTGCACGACGCCATGCGACGAGGGGTAGAGGCCGCTCAGGATCGTCGCGACCGACGGCCGCGTCCACGACGCCTGCGAGAAGGCGTTCGCCCAGCGGAAGCCGTCGGCGGCGAGCGCGTCGATGTGCGGCGTGCGGACGCGCGTCGACCCGTAGCACGAGAGGTGGTCCGCGCGGAGCGTGTCGACCATGACGAGGAGGACGTTCGGCGCGCCGGCCGGCGCCGCGGCGCGCGCGGCAGCGGGCGGGGCCGGTGGCGCGGGCCAAAGTCGCATGCCCGTGGCGGCGGCGCCCGCGATCAGCAGGACCACCCCGAGGGCCACCGCCGGCCGCGTGAACGGCGCCCGGCGCGCGTCGGCGCCGCGGAGGGCACGCCAGAGCGCGAAGCCCGCGAGCGCGACCGCCGCGAGCGCGCCGAGCTGGACGAGGAGTGGCAGCGACCCCGGCGGCAGCTGCTCGTGGAAGACGTCCCGGACGAAGCGGAAGCGCGCGACCGCGAACCCGAGCGTCGCTCCGACGCCGGCGAGCCCGAGGCCGAAGCCCTCGATCCCGAGGAGCGCCGCGAGCACGCCGGCCCCGAGGCCGAGACCGCCGCCGACGAGTCCGTAGGCCGCGAGCGCCCAGGCGAGCGCGGGCGGCTCGCCCGCCCCGTGCGCGTGCCACCAGGCCGCGAACGCCTCGACCGCGCCCACCGCGGCCCCGGCCAGGAGACCGCCGGCGACGGCAGCGCCGAGCGCCCGTGTTCTCCCGTTCATCAGTGCGGGGTTTCCAGGAGGGGATGTCCCTGCATCTCGGGCGGGATCGGTACGTCGAAGAAGGCGAGCGCGGTCGGCGCCAGGTCGACGATCGCCGGGTCACCGGCGCGCAGGCGGCCGGACGACAGGATGACGCCCGGCGTGTCGACGACGTCCGACGCCGCGTGGTCCCCGCTCCACTTGCGGAGGTTCGGCTCGAAGAGCGCCTTCGGGATTCCGCCGAGCGGCGTCCGCCACGAGGTGCGGTACCCGTCGCGGAAGGCGATCTGGAGATCCGGCATGCGGTCGGGCGGCGCGCCCGCGAACGTTTCGGGCCCCTCGTAGACCTTCCGCACCGGGTGCTCGCCACTCGACGGATCGACCTCGGCCTCGAGGTCGCGCGCGATCGCGTGGAGGAGCTGCTCGTACTCGGCGCCCGGCGCGACCACGCCCTGCCCTTCGCGCCCGCGGAGGTTCACGTAGATCTGTCCCGTGCCGAGCGCGTAGGCGCGCGTGCGGCTCCAGTCGACGCCGGGGAAGAAGTCGTCGTCCTCGCGGCCCGCCGGGACCGTGCCCTGCGTGAGGTAGCCGTGATCGCGGAGCCAGGTGTTCACGTTGAGACCCATCCGGTAGCTGTGAAAGCCGTGATCGGAGACGACGAGGAGCTCGGTGTCCGGGCCGAGCCGTCCCTGGACCTCGCCGACGATGGCGTCCATCCGCTCGTACACCCTGAGCACCGCGTCGCCGAAGCGCGCGGCGAGCACCGGATCGTAGCGCGGATGCGACGGATCCAGCAGCCGGTAGAACATGTGCGCCACCCGGTCGGTCTGCGTGAAGACCGAGATGAGGAGGTCCCAGTCGGGACGGTCGATCTCGCGCAGCGTGCTCGCCCGGACCTCGTCCATCGTGTGGTCGAGGTCGTCGAGGAAGGCCTGCTCGTCGATGCGCTCGGCGTTGAGCGCGGAGGTGTCCTCCGACCAGCCGACCGTCTTGTACGGTCCGAGCGCCTGCGCGAGCTCGCCGGCGAACCCGCCGGGGCTGCTGATCGTCGCGAAGGGATGCGCGGGCGCGTAGTTGAGCGGTGACAGGTAGACCCGCAGCGGGTCGACCGACGCGACGTGGAAGCGGCAGAAGCCGTCGACCGCGTAGAGCGGGAGCCCGAGCGGCGCCACGACCGGGAGCCGGAACCCGAGCCACTTGCTCCAGCCGCCCCGCGTGACCCGCTCCTCCTGCCCCGCGAAGCGGATCGTCACCGCATCGGCGGCGCGGTCCACGTGGAGCGTGAGCGGGAGCGTGAGCCCCGGCCGGCCGCCGCCGCGCGGATCGGGCGGCCCCGGGACGTCGAGGCGCGCCTCGTCGCCCGTGACCGTGAGCGGGAGGAGGCGGCCGCCGCCCGGCTCGGGGCGCTTGCCGTCGCGCACGAGGTCGGCCGCGAAGAACGTGAACGTGCTGTTCGTGTTGAGCAGGTCGGGCACACCGAGCCCCGAGAGCATCCGGCCGCCCGGGACGGGGTCCGGCGGGAAGGCGTACGGCACGCGCAGCACGACCGCGCGCACGCCGTGGGTCGCAGCGACCTGCCAGAACGGGACGCCGCGGCGGCGCGTCCAGCCCTCCGCGGGCGCCGTCTCGACCAGATCGTGCCAGAAGCGCGGCGGGTGGACGCCGCCCGTGCCGATGTCGGGCAGGTACGTCCGCGGGTCGCGCTCGACGAAGTCGAAGATGCCGTGGCGGGCGGGCGGCGTGCCCGTCGCGAACGACGTCCACGCGACCGGGGACTGCGGCGGGTTGGTCGACGCGAGCGGGCGGTAGTCGCCGCGCTCGGAGAGCGCGCGCAGCGCCGGCAGCTTTCCCTCCTCCATCCAGCGCGAGAGGAGTCGGGGGTCGACCCCGTCGAAGCCGAGGATGACGAGGCGCCGACCGTGGTGCTCCGCGCCACGCCCGCCTCCGCAGCCACCCACGACCGTCGCGAGGACGACGATCGCCAACGAGAGCCCGCGCAGACCGCTACTCCTCGGGAAACTCGCGGTCGAGCTCGGCCCGATCGCCCGTCACGCGGAGGCCGCGCGGCGAGAGCTTGTAGAGATCCTGCGCCTTCCAGTGCAGGAACCGCTGCTGCTCGAGATCCTTCACGTGAGGCGCGAGCGCGTCCCACGTCATGCCCATGCGCGTCGGGAGCGCGTCACGCGCGTGCAGGAACGGCGACGTGGGCGCTGCGTCGTACACGCGCCGGTACTCGAGCAAGATCGCGCGCTTCAGATTCACAGGGACGGCCTCGGTATCACAGCCGGACGATGTTGTCGCCCGCCACACCGGCGAGCGCGTTGCGCGTGTCGACGACGAGCCGGGCGTCGCGCGCCACGGCCGGATAGTCGAACTCCCGGTGGTTGGTCAGGATGACGACGCAGTCGACCGAGCCGAGCCACCCGTTCCGGAGCGGCAGGGAATCGAGCTCGAGGCCGTCCTCGCGGATCACCGGGATGTAGGGATCGCTGTAGGACAGCACCGCGCCCTTCTCGTGCAGGAGACGCATCACGTTCAGCGCCGGCGACTCGCGGATGTCGTTCACGCCCGCCTTGTACGCGACGCCGAGCACGTGGATGTGCGAGCCACGGACGCTCTTTCGGTGCGCGTTCAGCGCGTCGGTGACCTTCTCGACCACGAAGCGCGGCATGCCCTCGTTGATGTGGCCGGCGAGCTCGATGAAGC
>CAZLYE010000396.1:0-2726 GCA_964562865.1 uncultured Binatia bacterium (SeqCode)
TCGGGGAGCGACCCGGCGGCCGCGGCGCGCGCCTTCTCGAAGAGCGGCGTGATCACCGCGTTCAGCGCGGGGTTCAGCTTCTCGATGCGCGTGATCGCAGCGTCGACGAGGTCGCGAGGGCTCGCGTCGCGGCGGCGTACGAGCTCGGCCTGGGCGGTGGCGTCGAGGAAGGCGAGGTCGTCGGCCATCGCGGAACGCTACACCATCCCTCGCTTTCAAAGTCCAGGCACCGTCAGCCCGCCGACACGAGCGGAACGCGGACCGCGATCCGGACGCCGCCGCGCGACGTGATGGTGAGCTGGCCGCCGAGCCCGCGCACGCGCTCGCGGATCCCGACGAGGCCGATCCCGGTCTCACCGTCGGCCATGGTCCGCGGCGGCAAGCCGATGCCGTCGTCCGCGATCTCGAGCCGGACGTCGCGCAGCGTGCTCGTCACGGCGACGCGGACCCGCGTCGCCTGCGCGTGCCGCGCGACGTTCGTGAGCGCCTCCTGCGTGATCCGGTAGAGCGCGGTCTCGATGTCGGCCGGCAGACGGTCGGGGAGCCCGTCGCTCTCGAGCTCGGTCGCGAGCCCGTGGTGCTCGCGGAAGCGGGCGAGGAGCGTGTCGAGCGACGCCGCGAGCCCGAGCGTGTCGAGCACCGACGGGCGGAGCACCTGCGAGAGCTCTCGCATGGCGGCGAGCGTGCTGTTCACGACCCGGCGTGCCTCGACCGTCCGCGTCCGGAGGAGCGCCGTGTCGCCGGGCGGCTGGCGCTCGATCAGCCAGAGATATGCGTTGACGGCCGTGAGGGCCTGCCCGAACTCGTCGTGCAGGTCGCGCGCGAGCCGGCGGCGCTCGGCCTCCTGCACCGCCATGAGGCGTGCGGAGAGGTCGGTGAGCTCGCGCTGCCGCTGCGCGAGGCTCGCGCGGAGGATCGTCAGCAGCCGCGCGCACCCGACCGCCGTCGCGGACCCGACCAGGACGACGATCGCACCGACGGCGAAGTCCGGGCGCTGCTCGTCGTGCGGCACCGCGATCATGCTGACGGCGACGAACGCCGTGGAGAGGACGGCGGCGAGCGAGACGACGCGTCCGGCGCTCCACGAGAAGAGGACGGTGTTGCCCATGAGGAGGCAGGCGATGATGCCGGCGGCGAGCCCCGGGTGCCGCGGCCAGAGGTAGACGTAGGCGTCGAGGTGCGCGGCGTGCCCGACCACGAGGACGACGGCGAGCGCGTCGGCATGCCGGCGGCCGCTCGGCGTGAAGCTCGCGATCAGGATGAAGCTCGTGAGGAGCGCGTGGAGCGCGTAGACTACGAGGAGCGAGGACAGGATGTCGCCGCGGACCGGGCTCCCCTCGACGGGCAGAAAGAGGACGCCGCACGCGAGCGCGAAGACGGTCGCAATGCGGAGACGCGCCTCGAGGGGAAACGCGTGGGACGCCGTCGCGTCCCGGGCGACCGCGTCGCCATGGTCGACCCGGATGGCGATCGGGCGCGCGAGCCGTGCCCCCAGGTCGGGCGCCTTGAGGCGCTCGGTGACGAGACGGCGGAGCGGCTCGGCGAAGGCGGACATGCCGGCTGCTGCCGAAGCCGTGCCAGGCCGCATGCCCCGTCCACGGGCGTCCGGCAGGCCCGGACCGCACAAAACCGTGCACCCCGCGCTGCCCGAGGCATGAATGCGTCGCCGTCAGCGGTCGTGCGGGACGAAGTCGCTCTCCCAGTCGATCCGGGCCTCGCCCTCGGTGCCGGCGGACCCGGCGGCGGCATGGAGCGCGCGGACGCAGCTGTTCCAGCGCAGGATCGCGTCGTCGTTCCCCGGCGGGCGGATGGTCTCCGCCTCGGCGTAGCGCGCGAGGGCGCGGTCGAAGAGCGGCCGGACCGAGCGCAGCGGGAGCTCGGCCGCGAGCTGCGCCTTCGCCTGCCGCTCGTACGCGAGGCCGGTGTAGAACGCGCGCTCGTAGGCGTCGGCGAGGCGGCCGAACACCTGCTGCGCCTCGGCGAAGCGCTCGGCCGTCGAGGGCCCGAACTGGTCGCTCAGCGCCAGGCCGAGGATACGGAGCGCGAGATCGTTCGCGGCGTCGACCGCGAGGACGTCGCGGCAGATGCTCTCGGCCTCGGCGGGCTGGTTCAGCTCGCGGTAGCGATCGGCCTTCCGGAGCGCGGCGTCGACGCCGTCGGGATGGATGCGCTTGAGCGCGTAGTCCATCCCATCACCGGGCCCGGCCGTTCCGTCCCGTGAGCCAGCGCCACACGCGCCGCACGGGATCGTAGAACTCGTCCACGACGCGCTCCTTCAGCGGGATGATCGCGTTGTCGGTGATGTGGATCGACTCGGGACAGACCTCGGTGCAGCACTTCGTGATGTTGCAGAAACCGATGCCCGCATGCTGCTTCAGGTACGCGGTCCGCGACGCGACGTCGAGGGGGTGCATCTCGAGGCTCGCGATGCGGACGAGGAAGCGCGGCCCCGCGAAGCTGTCCTTCCGGTCGTGGTCGCGGAGCACGTGGCAGACGTCCTGGCAGAGGAAGCACTCGATGCACTTCCGGAACTCCTGCACCCGGTCGATGTCTTCCTGCTGCATGCGCCACGTGCCGTCGGGCTCCGGCGCGCGCGGCTTGAAGGCGGGCATGCGTGCGTTGACCGCGTAGTTCCACGAGACGTCGCAGACGAGGTCCTTTATCACCGGGAACGTCTTCATCGGCGCGATCGTGATCGGCTCGCCGGGCGGGTACTGGTCCATGCG
>CAZLYE010000397.1:0-5545 GCA_964562865.1 uncultured Binatia bacterium (SeqCode)
ACCGGAGACCGCCGGCTCGCGATCGCCGTCGGTCGCGAGAACGGGGCGTCGGTCATCCGCGTCGAGGACACCGGCCCCGGCATCCCGGCCGACGCGCTGCCGCGGCTGTTCGAGCCGTTCTTCTCGCTGAAGACGAAGGGCACGGGTCTCGGGCTCGCGATCGCGAAGCGGACGATCGAGGCGCACGGGGGGACGATCGACGCGGCGAGCGCGCCCGGAGGCGGGGCGAGCTTCCGCCTCGAGCTGCCGCTCCGGGGAGGTGCGGATGCCGACGCGTGAGCCCATGGGTACGCCCGCTGCGCGCGACGAGCGGCGCGACACGCGGATCCTCCTCGCGTACGCCGTCGCCGTGGTCGTGGCCGGGCTCGCGCTCGCCGCCACCTGTGCGTGGAACGTCTACCCCGCGCTGCCGGCCGCACACGGGACGCTCGCCATCCGGACGGGCGCGCTGTTCGACGGAACCGACCGACCGCCGGTCGAGCACGCCATCGTGGTGATCGACGGCGACCGGATCGCGTGCGCCGGCCCCGCGTGCCGCGTACCCGACGGCGCGCGAGTGATCGACGCGACGGAGCTCGGGGCGCTTCCCGGCCTCGTCGACCTCGACATGCATTTCGGGGCGGATGCGAGCGTACCGGTACCACTGGTCATGTGGGACTACGCACGCCTCGGTCCCCACCGCCGCCGTGTGCTCCTCGAGTCCGGCGTCACGACCGTCCGCGACCTCGGCAACGTGATCGGCACGAGCCTCGCGCAGAAGCGGCAGCTCGCGTCGGGACGGCTCGGCGGGCCGCGTCTCTTCGCCGTCGGTCCGATCTTCACCGCGCCGATGGGCATTCCCGCATCGACCGACTTCGGCGGGATGCTCTGGGTGATCGAGCGGATCACGCGGCAGGTGGACGCGCCCGACGGCGCCCGCGACGAGGTGCGACGGCTCGCGGCCGAGGGCTTCGACGGCGTCGCCGCCGTGTGCGACGGCGGGATCGTCGACCGGCTCCCGCGGCTCGACCCCGCGGTGCTCCGGGCCGCGGTCGAGGAGGCGCACGCGCGCGGTCGCTGGGCGTCGGTGACGACCGGACGCGTGCGCGACGTGCGCGACGCCATCGTGGCCGGCGCCGACACGATCGAGCGCGGCGCACTCTACGACGGTCCTCTCCCTGCCGACGTCGTGGGGCTGCTCCGCACGCGCGGCATCACCTACGTGCCGACGCTCTCGGCCGTCGAGGTCTTCCTGGGTCGGGTCGCGCGGAACGAGCGCCCGGAGAGCATCCCGCCGGAGGTGTGGGAGGTGATGCGGCGCATGGTGCGCGAGCGGGGTCCGACGGGCCCGCTCGCCCCGTTCTTCGACACCGTCCGGACGGCCGCAGCCGCCGGTGTCCGGATCGGCGCCGGAACGGGAAGTGGCGGCGGGTTCGACGCGCCCCTCCCGCGCGAGCTCGAGCTGCTCGTCGCGGCCGGGCTCTCTCCCTCCGCGGCGCTTCTCGCCGCGACCCGGGACGCGGCCGTCGCGCTCCGCGCCGAGCGCGACCTCGGCACGCTCGAGCCCGGCAAGCTCGCCGACCTCGTCCTCGTGGCCGGACGGCCGTGGGAGCGCATCGAGGACGTGCGGGCAGTCCGGCTGGTCATCCAGGCGGGCCGGGTGGTAGTGGACCGCTCGTGACCGCGAACATCCTGGTCGTCGACGACGAGCGCGGGATCTGCGTCGCGATTCAGCGCCTGCTCGCGGGACGCGGGCACGCTGTCGACATCGCGCTCTCCGGCGAGGAGGCGATCGGGAAGCTCGCCGCGACGCGCTACCACCTCGTCATCACCGACCTGAACCTCCGGAATATGACCGGGATGGACGTGCTGCGGCGGGTGAAGGAGCTCGGCCCCGAGACGGCGGTCATCATGATCACGGCCTTCGGCTCCGAGAAGATCGCCGTCGAGGCGATGAAGCTCGGCGCCGCCGACTACGTGCCGAAGCCGTTCGACAACGACGAGCTCGTGCTCGTGGTGGACCGCGTGCTCGAGGGCATCGCGCTCCGGCGCGACCTCCGCCTCCTCCAGGAGCAGGTCGCCGGGGCGCACCAGTTCGCATCGATCATCGGGAAGAGCCCCGCGATGCAGCGCGTGTTCGACGTCATCCGGAAGGTCGCCGACACGGACCTGACCGTCCTCGTCCGCGGGCCGAGCGGCACCGGGAAGGAGCTGGTCGCGAACGCCATCCACTACAACAGCCCGCGCCGCGCGAAGCCCCTCATCAAGGTGAACTGCGCAGCGTTCTCCCGCGAGCTCGTCGAGAGCGAGCTCTTCGGCCACGAGAAGGGCGCGTTCACGGGCGCGACCACCACCCGCGAGGGCAAGTTCGAGATCGCCGACGGGGGGACGCTCTTCCTCGACGAGATCGGCGACATGGGGCTCGAGACGCAGGCGAAGATCCTGCGCGTGCTGCAGGAGCGCGAGCTGGAGCGCGTCGGCGGCAACCGGACGATCAAGGTGGACGTCCGCGTCCTCGCCGCCACCAACCAGGATCTCGAGACGAAGGTGAAGAGCGGCAGCTTCCGGGAGGACCTCTACTACCGGCTGAACGTCGTCTCGATCGTGCTCCCGGGGCTCGCGGAGCGCGCGGGCGACCTCCCGCTCCTGATCGATCACTTCCTCGGCACCGTCGCGACGCGCCTCCGGCGCGAGCCGAAGACGCTCGCCCCCGACGCGTACCGCGCCCTCTGCGGACACGAGTGGAAGGGCAACGTCCGCGAGCTCGAGCACGCGATCGAGCAGGCGGTCGCGCTCGCGTCCGGGTCGGCGATCGAGCTCGACGACCTCCCGGCGTCCGTCCGCGCCGCCTCGGCGGCCGCCGCGGGCGCGGTCGGCGACGCCACGGGGTCCTTCAAGCAGGCGAAGCAGCGCGTCATCGAGCGCTTCGAGCGCCAGGTGATCGGCGAGGCGCTCGAGCGCCACCGCGGCAACATCTCGAAGGCGGCGGAGGAGCTCGGCATGTACCGCCAGCACCTCCAGCTGAAGCTCGCCGAGTACGGGATCGATCCCGGCGCATACAAGACCGTGGGCGATCGCTGAGTGGCGCCGGCACCGCGCCGCCGCAGTACCGACCGGGCAGCGACCGCATAGCGGCGAGGGCGGACCGCATCGGTCGATGCCCGTCCGACGGGCGGGAACGGCGCGCGCCGCCGGCATCCTCCTTGCTCCTCGGTGTCCCGGAGGAGGACCGGCATGAAGACACGGACGATCGTGGCCGCACTCGTGCTCCTCGTCGCAGGGGCCGTCCGGGTGGGAGCGAGCCCGCGGCTCTACCGCGTCGTCAAGGCGCCGCCCGGCCGACCCTACAGCCACATCGTCAGGCTGCGGATCGGTCCGTTCGACGTGCCGGCGACACAGGACCGCGAGGTGTGCCAGTGGGTCGAGCTCCCGTACGTGAAAGAGCTCACCTCGTGCGTGCGGGAGAGGCCCGGCGCACCCGAGTCGTGCGGCATGCCGATCCTCGGCTACCGCATCCGTCTCGGCGGCGGCACGAGCCATCACTTCATCGTCTGGGCCTACGAGGGCACGACCGACGGCGCGGCCCAGTTCCCGCCGGGCATCCACGACAGCAAGGCGTGTCTCGACTTCGGTCCCGGCGACTCGATCCACACGCGTCAGGTGGCCGGCGTGCAGACCCCGCGCGTCAAGGTGATGCTCCCCTCGGGCCTCGGCCAGCAGGTGCGCGCGTTCACCGACGCCGGCGGGGCGCCGAAGGGGATCGGGATCATCCTCAACTCGCACTACATCGGCGACGGCAGGCCGTCGAAGGGGATCGGACACGTCGAGCTCTTCGTCGCCCGGCCGGGCGTCATCCGCGCGTACGCGAAGCTCATCTTCGACGTCACCGCGAGCGCGTTCATCGACGTGCCGCCGGGCACGGTCGGGACGACGAGCGGCGACTGGCAGGTCGGGGGCCTCACGGTGCCCGTCCCGGGCTCCGGGATCCCGCCCGAGAACGATGCCTGCGCCCTCCTCCTCACCACCCACATGCACAAACGCGGCATCAGCTTCACGACGGACCTGGTCGACGACACGGGCAGCACGCGCCTCTACGAGGCGACGGACTACGAGCATCCGCCGGTCTACACGTTCGCGCCCCCGCGGCTCATGAAGCGCGGCATGCGCTTTCACTACGAGTGCCGGCACGACAACGGCGTGACGAAGCCGATGAAGCTCGGCTGCGAGCTCGAGCCCGGGGTGGCGCCGGGCACCCCCGTCTACCAGCTCTTCGCGAGCACGGGCCGGCTCGACGGCTCCGCCAGGCGCTGCACGACCGACGCCGACTGCGCCGGCGTCGGCACGGGACGCTGCGTCCCGGCCCGCCTCGTCTTCGGCTTCACGAGCGACGACGAGATGTGCATCCTGCCCGGCACGTACTACGACGCGGTCCCGAACGCGCCGCCCGGCCGCGAGTGCGACCTGAGCCTGCTGCCGCCGCTGCGGTGAGGGCGGCGGCGTGAATCTCGGGCGCTACGAGAAGAGCAGCCAGGCAACGCTCGCGTAGACCGGCGTGAGAATCGCGACGGCGAACCCGGCATAGGCGAGGAAGCTCGGCATCTCGACGCGGGCGGCGCCGGCCGATTCGGCCACCGCCTTCACCAGCAGGTTCGGCCCGTTGCCGATGTAGGTGTTGGCGCCCATGAAGACCGAGCCCACGCTGACCGCGGCCAGGAGGAGGGGCGCGTGCGTTGCGAGTGCGCCGAGGTTGGTCCCGAGCCCCGCGCGCGCGGACGCCAGGCTCGCGAAGAGGAGATACGTCGGTGCGTTGTCCAGGACGCTCGAGAGCGCTCCGCTCATCAGGAAGAGACCGATCGGGGTGTGGACCGGGAGCTTCGGTGCGACCTGCTCGAGCACGTGGAGGGCCGGAACCATCGTGATGAAGATCCCCAGGAACAGCACAGCCACCTCTTTGAGTGGCCCGTAGTGAAAGGTGTTCGCGTCGCGTACGTCCGTGGGCGTGAGCGCGAGGGAGAGCCCCAGCAGGGCGGCATAGGTCGCCTCCCGCCACGGGCTCGGCATCCCGGAGGCCGAGCACGCGATGATGCCCGCGGCGATCAGCACGTTGACCTTGCCCTCGATTCGAATCGCGGTGCCCTCGGCGGCTTCGAACGCACGGGTCTCCGCCGATTCCCGCACCCAGGCGCGATGATCCCACCACCAGAACACCGTGAGCAGAAAGCCGATGGCGAGCGCCCACGCAGGCCAGAGCGTCAGCGGGAAGTGAAACGGGACGCCGTTCAGGTAGCCGAGATAGAGTGGCGGATCCCCGAGCGGCGTCAGCAAGCCGCCAGAGTTCGCCACGACCAGGATGAAGAACACGACGATGTGCGTCTTGAAGCGTCGCCGTTCGTTGGCATTGAGAAGCGGGCGGATCAGCAGCATCGACGCACCGGTCGTCCCGATCAGACTGGCTGCGATCGCCCCGATGCCGAGAAAGGCCAGGTTGACGGTGGGCGTTCCGCGCCAGTGGCCCGAGATGTGGATCCCTCCGGCCGTCACGTAGAGCACCGCGATCAACGCGAGG
>CAZLYE010000398.1:0-6120 GCA_964562865.1 uncultured Binatia bacterium (SeqCode)
GCTGGTCACCGGGGCGGGCGGCTTCATCGGGGCCGCCGTGGTGCGGGCACTCGTCGCCCGGGGCGCTGCCGTCCGGGCGCTTCTGGGGCCGCCCGGCGTGCCTGCTACGCAGCCGCCGTCGGGCGTCGTGGCTGCCCGCGCCGAGATCGACGACTGCGCGGAGCTCGAGGATCTCGCCACGGGCGCGGACGCCGTCGTCCACCTGGCGGGTTCACCGTCCGTCGCCGCGTCGTTCGCCACACCCGCGGAGTGTGCTCGGGTGCATGTCGTCGGGACGGCCGCCGTCCTCGAGGCGTGCCGGCGCCGCAGTGTGGCGCGCGTCGTCCACGTCTCTTCGGCAGAAGTCTACGGAAACGCCACCGTGACCCCGGTCTCCGAGACGGCGGCCCTCCGGCCGTGCTCGCCATACGCCGCGGCCAAGGTCGGCGCCGAGAGTCTGGTCGAAGCCTTCGCGCGCGCCTACGGCGTCACGGCCATGATTCTGCGACCGTTCTCCGTCTACGGCCCGGGGGCCTCCGCCCACTCGCTCCTCGCCACAATTCTCCGGCAGGCGCGAGTTGGCGGGCCCATCGTGCTGCGAGATCTCCGTCCGGCACGCGACTATTGCTTCGTGGACGACGTCGTCGACGCCATCCTGCGTACCTGCATCGCGATGCCACCAGCATCGCCTCGGGCCTACAACGTAGGGAGCGGCTCGGGCACCACGGCCGGCGAGCTCGCGCGGCGCGCGCTTGCGGTCCTCGGCTACCAAGCGTCCGTTCAAGTGGCCGCTTCGCGCCATGACGAACGGCCGAGCGACATCTTCCACCTCGTCTCCGATCCCTCGCGAGCCGCACGGGAGCTCGGGTGGCGAGCGCTGACGTCCCTCGACGAAGGCCTCACGCGTTGTATCCTCGGAATGGCCGCGGGGGAGGCGGGATGGGCGACCGCATCCTGATCACCGGCGCGCAAGGCTTCGTCGGCCGCTACCTCGCGGCGCACTGGCTGCGCGACGATCCGGCGGCGACCGTTCTCGGAGTGGGCCGCTCTCCGCGACTGCAGGCGACCTTCGCGCACGCGGTCTCCTGGGGCGGGACCCGCGCTCCGGCGCCGCTCCCGGCGACGCTCTCCGATGCCCTGCGGTCGGCCCGCTCCCGCTACCTGTCGCTCGACGTGCTTCGGACGCGCGACGTCGCGGCCCTCGTGTCCGCGTTCCGTCCCACGGTGGTCGTGCACCTCGCCGCGGCGTTACGGGACGATCCGCCGGACCGGCTCTTCCGGACGAACGTCCAGGGCGCGCTGTCGCTGCTCGAAGGGGTGGTGGCCGCTGGCATCGAGCCGCCCCGGATCGTGCTCGGGTCGAGCGGCTCTGTCTACGGGAGCGCGCCGCCGGACGCGCTCCCCCTCCAGGAGCGCCGCTACGCCGCGCCCGAGGACCTCTACGCCGTCAGCAAGCAGGCGGGCGAGAACGCCGCCTGCATCGTGGCCCGCCGGCACGCCCTCCCCATCGTCCGGGCGCGCATCTTCAACGTGGTTGGCCCCGGTCAGGACGAGCGCCATCTCTGCGGCTGGATCGCCTCGCAGGCGGCGGCCATCGCTGCGGGCGCCGCGCCGCCCGTGGTGACGACCGGGCCGCTCGAGACAACCCGCGACTTCGTCGCCGTGCGGGACGTCGCGCGGGCGCTCAAGGTCCTCGCGGAGCGCGGGGTGCCCGGGGAAGCGTACAACGTGGCGAGCGGCGTCGAGACCCCGGTCGCTCACGTCGTCGACGAGACGATCCGGCTCGCCGGGATCGATGGCCGGGTCCGCCGGGAGCGCACTTCTGCCCGGCCGGCGGACGTGCCGCGCCAGGTCGCCGACATCGGGCGGCTGTGCGCACTCGGATTCATGCCGCGCGTTTCCCTCACCGACGTCCTGACGGAGCTCCTTCGGTACTATCGCGAGACGGTCGCGCCCGCCGCGGAGGGAGTTACTTCCGGACGATCTGCTCGTCCGGCGTGATCCCGATGACGGCGATCGTCGGCATCGACATCGGTGGCACGAAGCTACTCGCCTGTGTCGTCGACGACGCCGGGAAGGTCCGCCGGCGCTTCGTGCGGCCGACCGGCCGGGCCACCGGACCCCGGGAAGCGCTCGAGCTCATCGGAGAGATCGGCTGCGCGATCCGTCGCCGCGTCGACCTCGCGGCGGTCGGCATCGGCTTCCCCGGCCTCGTCGATCACGGGCGCGGGGCGGTCCGCTCGTCGGTGATGCTTGACGGTTGGAGGGACGTCCCCCTGGCGCACCGCGTCGCGGAGCTCCTCGGCGTCCCATGCACGATCGACAACGACGTGAATGCTGCCGCCCTGGCAGAACTCGCCCGGCGTCGAGGTGGACCGCCGGGCGGCATGCTCTTCGTCGCGGTCGGGACCGGCGTCGGCGGTGCGATCGCCCTCGGCGGCCGGCTCTGGCGCGGCGCAACCGGCGTGGCCGGGGAGATCGGCAACACGACGATCGCCCGCGATGGTCCACGCTGCTGGTGCGGGCGGCGCGGCTGCCTGAACGTGCTCGCCTCCGGGACCGCGATCGAGGATCACCTGGGCGTCGGGCGGGGTGCGCTCGCGATGCTCGTCGCGCGCCGCGAGCCGCGTGCGCTCGCGGCAGTGGCAGCAGCCGCGGCGGCGCTCGGCATCGGCGTCGCGAACGCCATGAACCTCCTGAATCCCGCCCTCGTGGTGTTCGGTGGCGGCGTCGGCCGGCTCGGGGCCGACTTTCTCGCCGCGATCGAGCGAACGGCGCGCGCCGAGGCGTTCCCCGAGGCAGCCGAGGGATGCCGCTTCGAACTGGCGCGGGCAGGCTACGAGGCGAGTGCCGTCGGTGCCGCGCTGCTGGCGCGGCACGAGGCTCGTGCTGCCGGTCGGGTCGGGCGGTGTCGCGCGCGCGCGTAGCGATCGTAGGAGGCGGCGCATGGGTCCCGGCGCTGTGCGAGGCGCTGGCGCGGGCCAGAGGAATTCCGGCCCTCCACGTCTGCCTGTCGGCGCGCCGCCCCGAGCGGCTGCGCGTGATCGCCGGGTACGCGGCGCAGCACGTGCCCGCGCTCGAGGTCGAGGCCTGCTCCACGCTCGAGGCCGCCGTTGCCGGCGCCGATGCCGTCATCCTGCTTGTCCGCATCGGGGGCCTCGCGGCGCGCGCGCACGACGAGGAGTTCCCGCGCGCCTTCGGCCTCGCCGGCGACGAGGGCCTCGGTGTCGGCGGCATCGCGAACGCCTGGCGGACGCTGCCCGTGCTCGGCGGGATCGCCGCCACGATCGTCTCGCATGCGCCCGGGGCCCGCATCCTCAACCTGATGGCGCCCCTCGGCATCACGACGCGTCTCCTGGTCGAAGCCGGCCTCGACGCCGTCGGCCTGTGCGAGCTCCCGACGCTGACCGAGCGCGCCCTGGCCGGGCACGTGGGCGGGGGGCTGCACTACGGCGGTCTCAACCACCTCGGCTGGTTCTGGTCGGACCGACCCGCCCGACTCCGCCCGGCGGTTGACCTCGGACTCGTCGACGCCACCGTCCTCGACCGGTACGGCGCGATCCCTCTCCCCTACTTCTACGACGTCTTCGAGCCCGAGGTGGCGCGCCGCCTCGCGCGGCGGCGCGAGCCGCGGCGGGCGGAGAGGTTGATGGCGCTGTCCGACCGCCTGATCGAGCGCTTCGCCGCGGACGGCGATGCGCCCGAGCTACACGCCCGGCGGACGCCCTGGTTTGAGGATGCGGTGGCACCGGTACTCGGCGCAGGGCTGGGCGCACCGGCGTGCCACGGCTTCGCCGACGTGCGGAACGGGAGCCTGGTGCCCGAGCTGCCGGCAGACCTCGTGGTCGAGACGCGCGTCACGGTTGACGCGGCGGGCGTCCATCCCGAACGGCCCGGACCGCTTCCCGACGCCGTCGCCCGCTTTCTCGGGGCGGTCGGACGCGCGGACGACGTCACCTACCGGGCGGCCCGCGAGCGCGATCGGGCCCTGCTCGCGTCCGCCGTCACGGCCCTCCCGCTCCCCATCTCCCCGAGCGACGTCCCGAGGCTCGTCGCGGAGGCGTCGCGCCAGCACGAGGAGCGATTCCCATGAAGCTCGGTGTCTGCACCCAGGTCTTGTACCATCTCCCGTTCCGTGAGGCGCTCGGCGCCGCGGCCCGCCTCGGGTTCGAGGCGATCGAGCTGCCGGTCGACGCGCGAAGCCCGTTCGTCGACCTCGATGCGGCGCTCGCCGGCGACTGGCGGCGGATCGGACGCGCCGTCCGCGAGGCCGGCCTCTTCGTCTCCGCGGTCTCCAATCATCAGGAAGGGCAGCTCCTCCTCGGCCCGCACGGCGAGGACACCGACCCGATCCATACGGGGACGGCCGGCGAGAAGATCCGCTACGCGACGGAGCGGCTCGGACGCACCGCGGCGCTGGCGGCGCTGCTCGAGGTGCCCGTCGTGTGCGGGTTCACCGGATGCGAGGATTACGCACGCTGGTTCCCGTGGCCGCTGGCTGACGGCTACGAGCGCATGGCGCCGGTCTTTCGGTCACGCCTGCTGCCGGTCCTCGATGTCTTCGAGCGTCACGGCGTCCGCTTCGCCCACGAGTGCCATCCACGACAGTTCGCCTACAACACGGAGACGGCGCGCTGGGCCCTCGAGCTGCTCGACTGCCATCCCGCCTTCGGCTTCAACCTTGACCCCGCGAATCTGCTGCTCGCCGGCGTCGACCCCGTGGTCTTCGTCGCCGAACTGGGCGAGCGGATCCTGCACGTGCACGCGAAGGACGGCGAGCTGGTTCGCCACAACGCGGCGCATTCGGGGCTCCTCGCGCACGGCGCCTGGGACCGCCGCGACCGCGGCTTCCGCTTCCGCGTGCCGGGCTGGGGCGACGTGCCCTGGAAGCAACTGATCAGCGAGCTGCGGATGGCAGGCTACGACGGGGTGCTGGCGGTCGAGCACGAGGACCCCACCATGGGACGGCTCGAGGGATTGCGCCAGGCGGTCCACCACCTCGCGCCACTCCTCCTCCGCGAGCCGCGCGAGCAGCGCTGGTGGTGAGGCTCACCGGATCCTGACCGACGGCACGCAGATATCCAGCTCCTTGACGGTGGCTCAGCACCTGGGCGCCGAAGTCGTCGTTCAGATGGATGCCGAGCTGGGGGGGCAGAGTTGATTCGGCCCCCTGGTTGTCACACGCGCGGCCCGCTACCGAGAATGGCGGCATGGATAGTCTCGACGTCCTCGTCGGTACGATTACCGTGTCGGCGGCGAACGAGCACGACCTCGGTATGTCCTCGGTGTGTTCAAGGACAAAGTCGAGCTCGGCGCGGTCGCGAGGAATTGGCCTTGACCCCAACCTTGGCCCATCAGGCGCCTCGTTTAGGTGTACGTCGTCAGAGTCTTCCGCACCGTTTGGGCTCGTGAGTAAGTCACACTCCAGGCACGTTGCGATCGTCATGCCGCGGTCAGATTCTCCCGCTTGCGCCACGCCAGCGTCTCGCGCTTGATCGGCGCGCGGCGGTCCAAGATCGTCGCCTGCCGTCCCTCGTACATGTCCGCCGGCGTCACGTTCTGCAGGGCCTCGTGCAGCCGACGGTGGTTGTAGTGCTCGACGAAGCGGCCGATCGCCCGATCGAGCTCCCACGGCCTGTAGTACACGTCGAGGACGCCGTGGCGGGACCCGTCGAGACGGGGGTCTGCGTGTGAGAAACCCCACGGGGACCCAGGATATGATCATTGAAGCGGATCGCACGCGGGGGTCGGACGGATGGCGATGGGCGCTCGGAAGAAGGCCGACCGGCGGCTGAAGTGGATCGGCCGGGCAACCGGCCGCCGCATGCAGGTCGCGAACCGCACGCCGCACACGCAACGCACATCGACAGACTTTAGGTTACCAGGAGCGCGGCGTGGACTGAGAGACCAGGCACCGACCGACCGGCAGGGCGCGGCGCATCCGTCACTCGACGTACGCCACGGTTCGCAAGCAGTCTGCAAGTAACGGCGCGGAGGGTTCTGAAGCTGTTACGCGCGCGTGGGATGGACCTCGGCCTCCTCGTGACCGCGACGCAGCACCGCGCCGAGCAGATTGCGGAGGAGCGTGCCGACGGCCACCCGCTCGCGCGCGGCTCGGGCGCGGGCGTACTCGAGAAGATC
>CAZLYE010000399.1:0-2921 GCA_964562865.1 uncultured Binatia bacterium (SeqCode)
GCACGCCTCCTCGCACGCGCGGCAGACGTTGCACGACCAGAGCACCTCGTCCTTGATGACCGGCCCGACGACGTTCTCCCCCACCTCCGCCGGCTCCGCGCCGTCGCCGTTCGCGTGGGCGTGGACCCGCTTCGCGATCACCTCGTCCTGGCGCTCGTAGAGGTAGTCGCGGAGGTCGAGGAGCAGCTGGCGCGGGGCGAGCGGCTTCCCGGTCGCGGTGGCCGGACACTGCGACGAGCACCGGCCGCACTCGGTGCAGCTGAACATGTCCAGCACCTGCTTCCAGGTGAACTGGTCGATGTGCGAGGTGCCGAAGGTGGTGGCGTTCTCCAGGTCCTGCTTCGAGAGCTGGCCGGTGGGCTCGAGCTTCCGGAAGAACACGTTCGGGAGCGACGTGATGATGTGGAAGTGCTTCGAGAGCGGGAGCAGGTTCAGGAAGAGGAGCACGACCAGGTTGTGGACCCACCACGCGACGTTCCCCACGGCACCCGTCGCGGCGGGCCCGGCGGCGGCGAGGAGGCCGCCCCCCACGAGCCGCGACAGCGGCTCCCACGGGGCGTCGCCGGCGATCAGCGGGTCGGCGCCGGCCGTCGCGAGCCGGCTCCCGTCGTAGACGAGGCCCGTCGCCATGATCGTCCCGATGAGGGTGAGGATGAGGTACGCCTCCCAGTGCGACTGGCCGTGGAGCCGCCGCTCCGCCGGCTCGTAGCCGAACAGGCGGGCCGGATGCGTGACGAGCCAGCGGACGAGCGCGACGCCGACCCAGAAGAGGACGGTCGCCTCCATGACGTCGCGCAGGAGGAGATACGGACCGCCGACGATCGGGAGCCGGAAGTGGGCGCTGAACCCGCGCCCGAACATCGTGACGATCTGCAGGAAGAGGACCGTGAACCCCCAGAAGATGAAGAAGTGCATCCAGCCCGAGCTCGCCTCGCCCTGCCGCAGCACTTCCGGGCGGACGAACTTCTTCTGCCCGAAGGCGTAGACCAGCACCGCGCGGATGCGGTCCGGGAGGCGGTCGAAGCGCGCCTCCGGGACGGCCGCACGGAGGAGGTTGAACCGGCCCCACACCTGACGGAAAAAGACCGCCATGGCGGCGACGATGCACAGGCCGAAGACGAGCGAGGACACCATGACCCCTCCGGGTCCCGCTCTTAGTCCACGCTCCGGGGCCATGCAAATCCGGACGGCCCTCGGCGCGCTCCTCCTCGCCACGGCCTGCGCGGCCAGCTCGGGCCCGGTCGCACGGATCACGTCGCCCGGCGGGACGGTCGAGGTCGCGCTCGAGGTCGCCGACACGCCGGAGGTCCGCGCGCGCGGGCTGATGTATCGCAAGTCGCTCCCGGAGGGACACGGGATGCTGTTCGTCTTCGACGAGGAGAGCGTGCAGGAGTTCTGGATGAAGGACACGCTCATCCCCCTCGACATGCTCTTCATCGCGACGGACGGACGCGTGGTCGGCATCCGCGCGAACGCGACGCCGCTCTCCACCGCGACGATCTCGGTCGGCGCGCCGTCGCGCTTCGTGCTCGAGGTCCCCGGCGGGTGGGCGGCGCGTCATGGGATCGAGACCGGCGCGCACGTGGAGCTCCGTGGCGTCCGAACACCTTGAATTTCCGGGGAGCGCATACTAAGCATCGCGTTCCTCACGCGAAAGACAACTCCATGGGAATCAAAGAGAATCTCGCAGAGCTCGAGCGACGGAACCGCGAGGCTTTCCTCTGCGGCGGCGAGGAGCGCATCGCGAAGCGGCACGCCGAGGGGAAGCTCACGGCGCGCGAGCGCGTCGAGCACCTGCTCGACCCGGGCAGCTTCGTCGAGTTCGACCGCTTCAAGGTCCACCGCTGCAACGACTTCGGCTTGGACGAGCGGAAGATCTACGGCGACGGCGTCATCACCGGCCATGGGACGATCGACGGCCGCCTCGTCTTCGTCTTCTCGCAGGACTTCACCGTGTTCGGCGGCAGCCTGTCCGGCGCGTTCGCGGAGAAGGTCGTCAAGATCATGGACCTCGCCATGAAGGCCGGCGCGCCCGTGATCGGCCTCAACGACTCGGGCGGTGCGCGCATCCAGGAGGGCGTCGTCAGCCTCGCCGGCTACGCGGACATCTTCCTCCGGAACGTGCTCGCGTCGGGCGTGATCCCGCAGATCTCGGTCATCATGGGTCCGTGCGCCGGCGGCGCCGTCTACTCGCCCGCCATGACGGACTTCATCCTCATGGTGAAGAACACGAGCTACATGTTCATCACGGGCCCTGACGTCATCCGGACGGTCACGCACGAGGAGGTGACGCACGAGGAGCTCGGCGGCGCCGACACGCACAACACCCGGAGTGGCGTCGCGCACTTCGAGGGGGCGTCCGAGGCGGAGACGCTGGCGCTCGTGCGCGAGCTCTTCTCGTTCATGCCGTCGAACAACGTCGACGACCCGCCGTTCGTCCCGACGGACGACGACCGCAATCGCCGCGACCCGGCGCTCGCCAGCGCCGTCCCCGAGAATCCGAACAAGCCGTACGACATGCACAAGGTCATCTCGGCGGTGGTCGACGAAGGGAACTTCCTCGAGGTGCAGCCGGCGTTCGCCCGCAACATCCTGTGCGGCTTCGCCCGGCTCGGCGGCCGCTCGGTCGGGATCGTCGCGAACCAGCCCGCATTCCTCGCCGGCGTGCTGGACATCGACGCCTCCGTGAAGGCGGCGCGCTTCGTCCGCTTCTGCGACTGCTTCAACATCCCGCTCGTCACGTTCGTCGACGTGCCGGGCTTCCTCCCCGGGACGGCGCAGGAGTTCGGCGGCATCATCAAGCACGGCGCCAAGCTCCTCTACGCGTTCTGCGAGGCGACCGTCCCGAAGATCACGGTCATCACGCGGAAGGCGTACGGAGGCGCGTACGACGTCATGTCGTCGAAGCACATCCGCGGCGA
>CAZLYE010000400.1:0-3285 GCA_964562865.1 uncultured Binatia bacterium (SeqCode)
CCGTGCACGAGGAGCTCGCCGAGGGCATCGACGGCGCCGGCGGTGAAGTCGTGCGCGCCCGCGGACGAGCCCGCGATCACGGCGACCAGGTCCGCGTCGCCGGCGGCCGTCCGGATCGCGTCCTCGATGGCCGGCTGCGCATCGGGCACGGGCGGCCGGCGGACGGCGACGGCACCCCACTCCTCGAGGAACCCCGCCATCACGCGCGAGTTGTACTCGACGATCTCACCGGGCGCGGGCTCCCGGCCCGGCTCGACGATCTCGCTGCCGGTCGGGATGATCGCGACGCGCGGCCGGCGCCGCACCGGGACCTCGACGACGCCGGCCGCGAGGAGAGCGCCCACGTCGTATGGGCGGAGCCGGTGCCCGCGCGGCAAAAGCGCCTCGGTCGCGACCACGTCCTCGCCGACCAGGCGGACGTGCTGCCACGGCGCCGCCGCCTCGCGCACGACGAGAGCGTCGGGGTCGTCGTCGGCGGGGTAGACGCGCTCGATCATCACGACGGCATTGGCCCACGGGGGCAGGGGATTCCCGGTGTCGACGGGCGCGAAGGCGCCGGCCGGCGGGGCGACGCCGGCCCCGGCGGGGCGGAGGCGGACCGGGCGCACCTCGCTCGCGCCGAAGGTGTCCTCGGCGCGCACCGCGACGCCGTCCATCGCCGCACCGTGGTAGTGCGGTGACGAGCGGCGCGCGAAGAGCGGCCCGGCGGTCACCCGCCCGGCCGCCTGCTCGGTCGGCACGGTCTCCGCGGCCACGGGCGCCGTGACGAGACCGCACGCGATCTGGACCGCGTCGGCGAGCGACGTCTTGCGGAGGTAGCGCCGCCGCTCGGGCGCCGCCATCAGAAGAGGACGACCTCCACACGCGTGCCCGCCTCGATGCCCTCGTCGGTGAGCGGCACCCGGACCATGCCGTCCGCCCGGACGAGGCTCATGATCTGCGCCGACTTGCCGCGCACCGGGCGCGCGACGAGGTCGCCGTCGCGCCGCTCGAGGGTCACGCGCACCCAGTCCTCCCGGCCGATCTCGGACGCGACGTTCTCCGCGAGGGCCGCGTGTGCGACGCGCGCGTCCGCGAACGCGCTGGGGGCCCTCTCGCCCCCGAGCAGGCGGACGAGCGGCGCGCCGAAGCGGGAGAAGATGACGAGTGCGGAGACGGGGTGACCCGGGAGGCCGAGGACGGGCTTCCCCTTCGCCCGCGCGAGGATGGTCGGCTTGCCGGGAGCCACTTGGATCCCGTGGAAGAGCGTCGCGGAGTCCGGGAACGAGGCGATCACGTCGAGCGTCATGTCCTTCGCGCCGACCGAGCTGCCGCCGGAGATCATGGCGCAGTCCGCGGCCTTGAGCGCGCGACCGAGCGTGGCCCGCAGGCGCTCGGGACGGTCGGGAACGAGGCCGAGGTCCCGCGGCACCCCACCCGCGTCGGCGATCATCGCGCGGAGGCTCGGCTGGTTGACGTTCCGGATCTGGCCGGGCCGCGGCCGCCGATCGGGTGGGACGATCTCGTCACCCGTCGCGATGAGCGCGATGCGTGGGCGCCGGTGCACGACGACGCGCGTGATGCCGATGCCGGTGAGCGCGCCCAGGTCGTGGGGACGCAGCCGGCGCCCCCGGCCGAAGATCGCGTCGCCGCGGCGGACGTCGTCGCCCACCCGGACCACGTGCTGCCACGGCGACACGGCGCGATGCACCTCGACGCGTCCGTCGCCGACCTCGTCCGTGTGCTCGATCATCACCACCGCGTCGGCGCCCGGCGGGAGCATGCCCCCGGTCGAGATGCGCGCCGCCTGCCCCTTCGCGAGCGGCCGCCGCGCCGTCGCCCCCATGGCGATCGTGCCGACGAGGCGCAGGTACGCGGGCACGCCGTCGGAGGCCCCGAACGTGTCGGCCGCACGCACCGCGTAGCCGTCCATGTTGGCGCGGTCGAAGTGCGGCAGGTCGGCAGGCGCGACGATGTCCTCGGCCAGGACGCGCCCGGCGGCGTCCGCCACGCGGACGCGCTCCGTTCCGACCGGCGGGAAGTCGGCGAGCGCCGCGCGCGCCTCGTCCGGCGTGACGGCCTGGAAGAAGAACCTCAGGCCCCGAGCCGCGCGTGCGTGAGACATGGCAGCTCCCGGCGTACCCGGGCGAGGTACGCGCGGTCGATCTCCGCGGTGACTACGCCCTCGCCGTCGCCCGCCCGCGCGAGCACGCGGCCCCACGGGTCGGCGATCAGCGAATCGCCGAAGTCGGGGAACCCGTGCGGGCTCGTCCCCGTCTGGTCCGGCGCGATCAGGTAGCACTGGTTCTCGACGGCCCGCGCGCGGCAGAGGACCTCCCAGTGCGCCGCCCCGGTCGGGAACGTGAAGGCGGACGGGACGAGCAGCACCTCGGCGCCGGCGCGCGCGAGGCGGCGGTAGAGCTCGGGAAAGCGGAGATCGTAGCAGACGGAGAGCCCGAGCGTCCCGAGCTCCGTCGGCACGGCGACGACCTCGTCGCCCGGCGCGCGGGTGGCCGACTCACGCACCGTCACGCGGCCCGGGAGGTCGACGTCGAAGAGGTGGATCTTCCGGTAGCGGGCGAGCAGCCGGCCGCCCGGGTCGAAGAGGCAGCTCGTGTTGTACGCCCGCGGCTCGCCGGGCACGCGCTCGAGGAGCGAGCCCGCGCACAGATGGATCCCGAGCGTCCGCGCGAGCTCGGCGAGCGCCTCGGTGGTGGGCCCCGGGACCGGCTCGGCGACCGAGGCCTCCTCCGTGCGCGGGCCGCGCCACGCGAACACCTCGGGAAGGACGACGAGCCGCGCGCCACGGGCGGCCGCGTCGCGCACGAGCGCACTGGCCCGGGCGAGGTTGGCGGCGTGGTCTCCGCCGGAGGACATCTGAACGGCAGCGGCGAGGTACCGCTCCATCCGTGTTCGCATAGCGCGCCCCCTCCGGGGGCGTCAACGCGAGGTGTGCAGGTTGTACGGGCGCGCGGAGCTGTGATAGCCAACCCTCGCCGACGATTGTCGCGCGGAAGAATCGATGGCCCGCCTCGTCAAGCGATACGGCAACCGCAAGCTCTACGACACGAGCGAGAGCCGTTACGTCACGCTGGACGAGATCGGCCGCTGGGTGAAGGCCGGCGAGGACGTGAAGATCCTCGAGAACGACACCGGCGAGGACCTGACGGCCGTCACGTTCGCGCAGATCATCCTCGAGGAGGAGCGTCGCAAGAGCGGTCTCCTCTCGCTGCCCGTGCTGCGCGACATCATCCAGCACGGCGAGGCGGCGCTGCAGGGGATCACGGCGACGGTCGATCGCGGCAT
>CAZLYE010000401.1:0-15636 GCA_964562865.1 uncultured Binatia bacterium (SeqCode)
GCGATGAAGCTCACGACGACCCAGCTGACGCAGGAGTTCTCGGAGACCGCGATGGAGATCCTCGGCCCGTGGGCGGCGCTCATGGACGACCCGCACGCGCCGTTCAACGGGCGCTGGGCGAGGCAGTGGCTCGGCGACCGCTCGATGACGATCGCCGGCGGCACCAGCGAGGTGCAGCGGAACATCGTCGCGCAGCGGATCCTCGGCCTGCCGCGGGACCGGGGCGCGGCGGCGAAGGGCTGACGGCCGGAGCCTACGCCGCCCGGACGTCCTGGACGGGCAGCGCCACCGCGAAGTCGGCGCCCTTGCCCTTCCCGGGGCTGGCGACCGACAGCGCGCCGCCGTGCAGCTCGATCAGACGGCGGGCGATGAGCAGGCCGAGACCGAGCCCCTCGCCGCGCTGCTGCTGCCAGTAGGGCTCGAAGGCGTGCCGGCAGTCCTCGGGCGAGAGCCCGCGTCCCGTGTCGCGGACGTGGATCTCCACCGTCCTCAGCCGCTGCTCCACGACGACCGCGACCGTCCCGCCCGGATCGGTGAACTTGACGGCGTTGGTGAGGAGGTTCCAGAAGACCTGCACGAGGCGGTCGGGATCCGCCAGCACCGGCGCGTCGATCGCGCCCTCGGGGGCTGCGAGCGACAGGCCCTTCACCTTCGCGGCGGGCGCGATCGTCTCGAGCGCCCGGGTGATGATGGGGCGGAGCTGCGTCAGCCGGAGCTTGAGCGCTACCGTACCGGCACGCACGCGGGCCGCGTCGAGCAGGTCGGCGACCAGACGCTCCTGGTCGCGGGCGCAGTGCTCGATCGCCAGGCAGCCCCCCTGGACCTTCGCCGGGTCGAAGCGCTCGTGCATGATCACCTTCAGCCAGAGCTTGATGCCCTGGAGGGGACCGCGCAGGTCGTGGCTCACGAGGTCGAGGAAGCGGTCCTTCGCGTCGTTCGCCTCGGAGGCCTCCCGGGCGCGCAGCTCGGCGATCGCCCACGCGCGGCGTTGCGTCCGGCTGAGGTGCAGCACGGCGAGCGCGATCGAGACGAAGAGCGTCAGGTAGAGCACGTCCTCCACCGAGGGGAAGGGCGTCTCGGGCGTGAGGTAGGCGACGCCGGCGGCGGCGAGGGCGATGCTCAGCAGCGCGGCGTCCGGACCGAGGAACCAGCTGATCGCGCCGACCGCGAGGTAGAAGAGATCCCCGACGAAGTTCCGGACGATCCGCCCGACGGCCAGGGTCACCAGGAACGTCACCAGCATGGTGACGCCGGCGATCGCATACCGGACGGTGCGCGGCGCGCCAGCGAGCCACGCGCGCGGAGGTGGTTCGGCGTGGGCGGTCTGCATGGCTTGTCGCCGCCGCACTCCCCCCCGCTGCGGAGCTGACGATGGCAGCTAGCATCGCGGGGGGGAGTTGGCAATCCACCCCGTGTGAAGACGATGCTACAGCTTGAAGACCGCGTTCACCGCGAGCCCGAGCACGAACAGGCCGCCGGCGAGCTTGTTGTGGTGGAACGCGAGCGACACGTACCAGAGCGGCCACACGCGGTAGCCCTTCGGCGGCGCCGCGGGCTTCGGCTGCGAGTACGCAGCGAGCACCTGGCGCAGCCGCGGGATCGCCGCGGCGACGATCAGCACGCCGACACCGAGGTATCCGCTCACCACGAGGCCGAGCACGATCGCGTAGAAGACGACCATCGCGACCTGATTGAGCCGGAGCGACGTCTCCTTCCCGAGGATCACGGGCAGCGTGTGGATCCCGCGCGCGCTGTCCTGCTCGTACTTGTCGATGTGCTTGCCGATCAGCACCGTCGTGACGGCGAGCGCGTACGGCACCGAGGCGAGCCAGACCCACGCCGGCAGCGTGCCCGCCGTCACGTAGTACGTCCCGCCGATCATGAGCGGGCCCCAGACGACGAACACGCCCGGCTCCCCGAGCCCGTGGTGCTTCAGCTTGAGCGGCGGCGCGACGTAGAAGACGCTCACGAAGAGCCCGGCCAGCGCGAACGCCAGGACCGGCCAGCCGCGCGCCGCGACGAGGACGACGAGGATCGCGAGGTCGAGGAGGTTGAATCCGGCGATCGCGGCGAGGAGCCCGCGCTTGCTGATGAGCCCGGAGAGGATCGGATGCGGCGCGTACAGCGCGCGAGTGTACTCCGTCGTGTCGACGCCGCCCGTCAGGTCGAAGTAGTCGTTGATCATGTTGTTGCAGGCGTGGGCGACGACGAGCCCGACGAGCGCCAGCGCGAAGAGCCCCCAGCGCGGCGCGGGCGCGCTCGCCGCGGCGAGGAGCCCGCCGATCAGCCCCGACGTGAGCGTCATCGAGAAGACGCACGCCCGCGTGATGAGGAGCCACCGGGAGACACCGTCGATCGCGCGGCCTCGCGGGAGGTTCCCCGCGACGATCACCTGCCGCCAGTTGTCGAGGAGGCCCGCGAACCCGGGCGCGGCCGCCGTGGACTCGTCGGGAAGGACGTCGGCTCGCTCCGCCATGCCCCGCGTTTAGGCGCTCGCGGGCGGCGAATCAACCCCGGCCGGGCGCGCTACGTCGCCGGCAGGGCGGGCACCGGCGCGGGCGCCGGCTGGAACATCCGCCGGAGCGAACCGAGTGCCACGCGGCCGACCATCGCCGGGGCGAACAGCCGTGCCGGCGGCTCGAGCATGTTGAAGACCTCGATGAGCACGCGTCGGATCGCGGCGTCGTCCCCCGCGGCGGCGAAGAGCGCGTCCGTGTACCGACCGAAGAGGTTCAGGAGCGGTGGCCGCGTGCCCTGCGTCGCCGGGAAGTGAAAGTCTGCGCCGGTCGCGAGGTCCCACGGCCCCTGGAGGAAGCGCGCCTGCGCGCGGAAGAACTCGCGTGGGAGGGCGGCGCTCGTCGGCCCGACCCGGTCGAGCGCGTCGGCGAGGATTCCCGCCGAGAGCGCGGCCGTCGTCATGCCCTGGCCGTAGACCGGATTGAACGCGCAGGCCGAGTCGCCGGTGGCGATGAAGCCGTCGAGCCGCTCGGCCCAGCGCTCGTAGTGGCGGAAGCGATTCGCCATCGCGCGGTTCGAGTAGACGGGCGAGATCGGCTCGGCGAGGGCGATCGCGCGGGCGATCAGAGGCGAGCGGAGGCGTGCGAGGGCGAGCGCGAAGCCGTCCTCGTCGGCCGGCGGGTAGTTCCGCGAGATCCCGGCGATCGTGACGATCCAGCGCCCCTCCTCGACGGGGAAGAGCACGCCGGCGCTCATGTGCTCGGGCTCCTTCGGGTCGATCCAGATGCCCTTCCACCACCACTCGCGCGGCCAGCGGGCCGGGTCGGGCGCGCGGTACCAGCGCGTGGCGTACCCGGCGAAGGCGTCGACGACCGTCTCGGTCGGCAGCTCGAGGCCGAGGGCGCGAAGCCACTCGGTGGACTTCGAGGTGCGCCCGCTCGCGTCGACGACGAGGTCGGCGTGAAAGAGCTCCTCCGTGCCGCCGTCGCGCCGCCGGACGCGCACGCCGCGCACGCGGCGTCGATCGTCGTCGTCCACCACTAGCCCGGTCACCTCCGTGCGCTCCACGAGCGCGACGCGCGGGACCCGGCGGAACAGGTCGCGGACGGTGGCTTCGAGGAGGGTCCGGCTGGCGAAGAGCGTCGTGATCCCGCTCTGTTCGCGCGGCACCCAGCCGTCGCCGCGGAGGACCGCGAAGTCCGAGGAGAAGTCGACCTCGTGCGCGCCCGCCGCCAGCATGCGGTCGTCGAAGCCGGGAAAGAGGCGCTCGAGCTCGCGGCGCCCGCCCGCGAGGAGCGCGTGCACGTGACGGCTCTGCGGGACGCCGGCGCGCTCGAGCGTGCCGGCGGGGTAGCTGTCGCGGTCGATGACGGTGACGACGTCGAACCAGTCGGCGAGGACGCGCGCGGCGCAGAGCCCGGCGATGCTGCCCCCGATCACGACCGCTCGCTGCATCGGGCCCAGTAAGCTTGCCAATTCTGGATGAGTCAACCGGCTTCCGGGCGCCCGGGCGTCGCGACGATCGTCGATTCTCCGCAGACGGCGGGCCCTTCGAGCAAGCGCGGACGCCGCCAGGTTTGACCCTCCGGCGGCGATCCACTAGGTTTCGTACGGGGTCGGGGCGGAGGAGGATCGCGGGTGGCTGCACGCATGGACTTCCCACGCATCAAGCGACTGCCGCCGTACGTGTTCAACGTCGTCGGCGATCTCAAGCTCGAGGCCCGCCACCGCGGCGAGGACATCGTCGACTTCTCGATGGGGAACCCCGACGGCCCGACGCCGCCGCACGTCGTCGAGAAGCTGATCGAGGCCGTCCGGAAGCCGGCGAACCACCGGTACTCGGTCTCGCGCGGCATCTACAAGCTCCGGGTCGCCATCTGCGACTGGTACCGCCGCCGCTTCGACGTCGAGCTCGATCCCGACGCCGAGGCGATCGTCACCATGGGCTCGAAGGAGGGCATCGGACACCTCGCGCTCGCGATGCTCGGCCCCGGCGACGTCGTCTTCTGCCCGAGCCCGACGTACCCCATCCACCAGTACTCGGTCATCATCGCGGGGGGCGACCTGCGGACGATCCCGCTGCTCCCCGGCACGGACTTCCTCGCGAGCCTCCAGGAGGCCGTCCGCACCACGTGGCCGAAGCCGAAGCTCCTCATCCTCAACTTCCCCGCCAACCCCACGACGGAGGTCGTCGAGCTCGACTTCTTCCGCGGCATCGTCGACTTCGCCCGCGAGCACGACTGTCTCGTCGTGCACGACCTCGCCTACGCCGACCTCTGCTTCGACGGCTACGTCGCGCCGTCGTTCCTGCAGGTGCCGGGCGCGAAGGACATCGGCGTCGAGTTCTTCACGCTCACGAAGAGCTACAACATGCCCGGCTGGCGCGTCGGCTTCATGGTGGGGAACCGCGAGATCGTCGCGGCGCTCGCGCGCGTGAAGAGCTACCTCGACTACGGCATCTTCCAGCCGGTGCAGATCGCGGCGACGCAGGCGCTCAACGGGCCGCAGGAGTACGTGCACGAGATCTGCGAGACCTACCGCAAGCGCCGCGACGTGCTCTGCGAGGGGCTCGACCGGATCGGCTGGCACGTGCCGAAGCCGAAGGCGACCATGTTCGTCTGGGCCGAGATCCCGGACGCGTTCAAGCCGATGGGCTCGCTCGAGTTCTCGAAGCTGCTCCTGAAGGAGGCGAAGATCGCCGTCTCCCCGGGCATCGGCTTCGGCGAGTACGGCGACCAGTACGTCCGGTTCGCGCTGATCGAGAACGAGCACCGCACCCGCCAGGCCGTGCGCGGCGTCCGCCGCGCGCTGGGTGGCGGGCTCGTGGGCAAGGTCCGCGCCAGCGCCGGGTGACACGCCACCGGAAGGGGGCGGAGCGAGCCTCCGCGGAGCCGTCGCCGGCGCGGTCCACGGGCGCGCCGGTGAAGGTGGGGCTCATCGGCTTCGGGACGATCGGCACGGGCGTGGTGAAGGTGCTCCGCGCGCACCGCGACGAGATCGCGCGCCGCGCGGGACGCCCGATCGACGTGGTGGCGATCGCGGACCTCGACACCAAGACCGACCGCGGCATCCCGGTCGCACCGGCTCGGCTCGGGAACGACGCACGCGCGCTGATCGAGGACCCCGACCTCCCGATCGTCATCGAGCTGATCGGCGGCTACGAGCCGGCCCGGAAGTTCGTGCTCGCCGCGATCCACGCGGGCAAGGACGTCGTCACCGCCAACAAGGCGCTGCTCGCGGTGCACGGCGAGGAGATCGTCGCGGCGGCGGAGGCGCGCGGCGTGCGGCTCGGCTTCGAGGCGAGCGTCGGCGGCGGCATCCCCATCATCCGCACGCTGAAGGAGGGCCTCGCGGGCGACCGGACGGCCGAGGTCTACGGGATCGTCAACGGCACGTGCAACCACATCCTCACCACCATGACGCGCGAGGGCCGCGGCTTCGGGGACGTCCTCGCCGAGGCGCAGCGGCTCGGGCTCGCGGAGGCGGACCCGTCGACCGACGTTGACGGGATCGACTCGGCGCACAAGCTGGCGCTCCTCTCGACGCTCGCCTTCGGCGTCGCGCCCCGGTTCGCGGACATCCCGACGGAGGGCATCCGCGGGATCGAGGCCGCCGACATCGCGTTCGCGCGCGAGCTCGGCTACACGATCAAGCTCCTCGCCGTGGCCCGCGACGGCGAGGACGCGATCGAGGCCCACGTCCAGCCCACCATGGTGCCGAACGGCCATCTCCTCGCGGACGTGGGCGGGAACTTCAACGCGATCTTCGTGCGCGGGGCCGCGCTCGGGCCGACGATGTACTACGGGCAGGGTGCGGGCTCGATGCCGACGGCGACCGCGGTGGTCGCGGACCTGATCGCGGCGGCGCGCGACCGCGCGGTGGGTGCCGGCGTCCGGGTCCCGCCCTGGGGCGTCCCGCAGGCGGCGCTCCGCCGGCTCCCGATCCGCCCGCTGGCCGCGCTCGAGGGGGAGTACTACCTCCGCTTCATGGCGCTCGACCGGCCGGGCGTGCTCGCGCAGATCGCGGGCATCCTCGGGAAGGACGACATCAGCATCGCCTCGGTCCTCCAGAAGGAGCGGCGGGCGGAGGCGTCGGTCCCGATCGTCATCCGGACGCACCGCGCGCGCCAGCGCGACCTCGGGCGGGCGCTCGCGGCGATCGGGCGCCTGGACGCGGTGCGCGGCCGTCCCGTCGCGATCCGGATCGAGGAGCAGCTGGTCTGATCCGCCGCCGGATTCCCTCGCGCCCGGCCCGACCGTCGTCCGCCCTTCTTCGCGCGCTTCTCGCCGCGATCCGCATGCGATAGAGCGCCCGGCGCCGGCGCGTTCCCATGCTGGTATCTCGCGGAGGTTTCATATTAAGTGGCGTCGCCGTGCCCCGACGTCGAGAGGAGCTCCTGGCGTGAGTGTCGCTCGCGCGTGGGGGGGTGTGATCGAGCACTACCGCGATCGCCTCCCCGTCAAGCCGTCGGACCGGATCGTCACGCTGAACGAGGGCAACACGCCCCTCGTGCGCGCCGACCGGCTGGCGGCGGTGGTCGCGCCCGGCATCGAGCTGTACCTCAAGTGTGAGGGGCAGAACCCGACGGGGTCCTTCAAGGACCGCGGGATGACCGTCGCCGTGACGAAGGCGCTGGCCGAGGGCGCGGAGGCGATCATCTGCGCGTCGACGGGGAACACCTCCGCGTCGGCCGCCGCTTACGCGGCGCGCGCCGGCATCCGGGCCTACGTGGTGGTTCCGCAGGGGAAGATCGCGCTCGGGAAGCTCTCCCAGGCGGTGATGCACGGCGCCCGGGTGGTCCAGATCGAGGGCAACTTCGATCAGGCGCTGCGGCTCGTCCGCGACGTGAAGGAGCGCTATCCGACCCGCCTCGCGCTCGTGAACTCGGTGAATCCGCACCGGATCCAGGGCCAGAAGACGGCCGCCTTCGAGATCTGCGACGCCCTCGGCCGGGCGCCCGACTACCACCTCCTCCCGGTCGGGAACGCGGGCAACATCACGGCGTACTGGCTCGGGTACAAGGAGTACCACGCCGCGGAGAAGACCCCCATGCTGCCCCGGATGATGGGGTTCGAGGCAGCCGGCTCCGCGCCGATCGTCCACAAGCGCGTGATCGAGGAGCCGCGGACGATCGCGACGGCGATCCGGATCGGCAACCCCGCCCGCTGGAAGGGGGCCGAGGCCGCCCGCGACGAATCGGGCGGCGTGATCGAGGCGATCACGGACGACGACATCCTGGCGGCGTACCGCCTGCTCGCCCGCACCGAGGGCGTCTTCGCCGAGCCCGCCTCCGCGATCTCGCTCGCCGGCGCGCTGAAGCTCGGCGCGAGCGGCGGCCTCCGGCCGCGCGACGTCCTCGTCCTCACGCTCACCGGGCACGGCCTCAAGGATCCCGACACGGCGATCGCCAACTCCGAGGCGGCGCTCTCCATCCCCGCGGACCTCTCGCGCCTCGCGGCGGTGCTGGAGCTCGGATGAAGTACGTCGTCGTCCAGGGCGACGGGATGGCCGACGAGCCGATCGCCGAGCTCGGCGGGAAGACGCCGCTCGAGTACGCCCGCACGCCGAACCTCGACCACATGGCGGCGCGCGGCATCCTCGGCCTCACGCGCACGATCCCGCGCGGGCTCCCGCCGGGCAGCGACGTCGGCACGATGTCGGTCCTCGGGTACGACCCGGCCCGCTACCACACGGGCCGCTCCCCGATCGAGGCCGCCAGCATGGGCGTCGAGCTCGGGCCGAACGACGTCGCCTTCCGCTGCAACCTGGTGACGCTCGAGACGCCCGACGGCGGCGTCGAGGTGATGCGCGACTTCGCGGCCGGCCACCCGCCGACGGCCGAGGCCGCGGAGATCGTCCTCGACCTGAACCGCGAGCTCGGCCGGGAGGGCCTCGAGTTCCACCCGGGCGTCAGCTACCGCCATTTGCTCGTCTGGCGGAACGGCGAGGAGCGCATGCGGACGACGCCGCCGCACGACCTGTCGGACAAGCCGGTGGGCGCCGCGTTCCCGCAGGGGCCGGGCGCCGACGTGCTCCGCGACCTGATGGAGCGCTCGCGCCGCCTCCTCGCCGAGCACCGGATCTGCCAGGCGCGGCTCGCCCGCGGCGAGCGCGCCCCGACCGCGATCTGGCTCTGGGGGCAGGGGAAGCGCCCCCAGCTCCCGACGCTCCACCAGCGCTTCGGCATCGACGGCTCGGTCATCGCCGCCGTCGACCTCGTGAACGGGCTCGGCGTGCTCGCGGGGCTCCGCCGGATCTCGGTCCCGGGCGCGACCGGCTTCCTCGACACGAACTTCCTCGGCAAGGCGGAGTACGGCCTCCGCGCGCTCGAGGAGCGCGAGTTCCTCCTCCTCCACGTCGAGGCGCCGGACGAGGGCGGGCACCTGGGCGATCCGCAGAAGAAGGTCGAGGCGATCGAGAACGTCGACGCGAAGGTGATCGGTCCGCTGCTGGAGGGCCTCCGCCAGTCCGCGGGTGACTGGCGCATACTCGTCATGCCGGACCACCCGACGCCGTGCGCCCTCAAGACCCACACGGACGACCCGGTCCCGTTCGTGGTGTACGTCGCCGCCGACGAGCGGAAGCCGCGTGCCCTCACGCGCGGCTACAACGAGCGCGACGCGCGCGAGCAGGGCATCTTCATCCCGGAGGCGCACACGCTCCTCGAGCGGCTGCTGCGCCACTGATCCCGGAAGACGATGGAGCGGAACCTCGCCATGGAGCTCGTCCGCGTGACCGAGTCGGCCGCGCTCGCCTCGGCGCGCTTCATGGGCCGCGGCAACGAGACGTCCGCCGACGTGGCGGCGATCGAGGCGATGCGGAAGGCATTCGACGCGATCGCCATCGACGGCACGGTGGTCATCGGCGAGGGGCCCGAGGACGCCATGCCGATGCTCTACGTCGGCGAGAAGGTCGGCACGGGGCAGGGGCCGGCCACCGACGTCGCGCTCGACGCGCTCGAGGGCGCCGCCATCTGCGCCGCCGGCGGCTACAACGCGCTCTCCGTGATCGCGATCGCGGAGCACGGGACGTTCCTCCGCGTGCCCGACACGTACATGGAGAAGATCGCGTGCGGGCCCGAGGGGCGCGGCGTGATCGACCTTGACAAGACGCCGACGGCCAACCTGCGCTCGCTCGCCGACGCGAAGGGTCTCTATCCCGAGGACCTGACGGTGGCGATCCTCGACCGGCCGCGGCACAACGCGCTGATCGAAGAGGCCCGGAAGGCCGGTGCCCGCATCAAGCTGATCGGCAGCGGCGACGTGTCGGCCGCGCTCGCGACGACCCGCGCGGACACCGGCATCGACATCCTGATGGGCGTCGGCGGTGCGCCGCAGGGCATCCTCGCCGCGGCCGCGCTCCTGTCCGTCGGCGGCGAGATGCAGGCGCGCCTCAAGCCCCGGAACGAGCACGAGGCGGGCGAGTGCCGGAAGCTCGGGCTGTTCGACCTGCAGCGGAAGTACCGGCTCGAGGACCTCGCCTCCGGCTCCGTCATGTGCGCCGCGACGGGCATCACCCCCGGCGACTATCTCCGCGGCGTGCGCTACGTGAAGGGCGGCGCGGTCACGAACTCCGTCGTCATGCGCTCCGCGACGCGCACCGTCCGATTCATCGAGGCGCACCACCGGTTCGACCGGACGCCGGAGTACTGACCGATGCCCCCCGCGAACCTCCGCCTCGAGCGGCATGGCGCGGTGGCGACGGTGACGCTCGATCGGCCGCGTGCGCTGAACGCGCTCGACGCGGCGACCCTCCGCGAGCTTGCCCGCGCGATCCGCGACGTCCGCCGCGACGCCGAGGTCCGTGCGCTCGTCGTCGGCGGGGCGGGGGAAAAGGCGTTCTCCGCCGGCGCAGACATCGCGGCGATGGCGAAGATGAGCGCCGCCGACGGGCACGCGTACTCCCGCCTCGGGCACGAGGTGCTCGCGCGCCTCGAGGCCCTCCCGATCCCCGTCGTCGCGGCGGTGAACGGCGTCGCGCTCGGCGGCGGTCTCGAGCTCGCGCTCGCCTGCGACCTGATCGTCGCCTCGGAGCGCGCGCGCCTCGGGCAGCCGGAGATCAACCTGGGGCTCATCCCGGGCTTCGGCGGGACGCAGCGGCTCGTCCGGCGGATCGGCCAGACCCGCGCCCGCGAGCTCATCTACCTGGGGCACGCGCTGTCGGCGGAGGAGGCGCTCCGCGTCGGGCTCGTGAACCGCGTCGTCCCGCCGGAGCGCGTGGCGGAGGAGGCCGCACGCGTGGCCGCCGAGCTCGCCGCGAAGCCGCCCGTCGCGCTCGCGCAGGCAAAGCGCGCCACGGCCGTCGCCGCCGACGCCGACCTCGAGACCGGCTGCCGCTACGAGGTGGAGGCCTTCGCCGTGACGTTCGCGTCCGAGGACCGCGTCGAGGGGCTGACCGCGTTCCTCGAGAAGCGTCCGCCCGTGTGGAAGGGCCGGTGACGTGCACGTCGAGCTGACGGAGACGCAGCGCCAGCTCCGCGACACGGTCCGAACCTTCGCCGCGGAGCGCGTGCGGCCGGCGGCCGCCGAGACCGACCGGCTCGAGCGCTTCCCGCGGGAGATCGTCGCGGAGCTCGGCCGGCTCGGCATCATGGGCTGCTTCGTGCCCGAGCGCTGGGGCGGCGCCGGGTTCGACTACGTCGCCTACGCGCTCGCGGTGGAGGAGCTGTCGGCGGCCTGCGCGTCGACGGGCGTCATCTTCTCTGCGCACGCCTCCCTCGCGACGTGGCCGATCCTCGGCCTCGGTACCGACGCGCAGCGCGCGCGCTATCTGCCGCGGCTGGCGCGCGGCGAGTGGCTCGGTTGCTTCGCGCTCTCGGAGCCGAGCTCGGGCTCGGACGCCGGCTCGATCCGCACGACCGCGCGCCCGGAGGGCGACCACTGGGTCCTCGACGGCACCAAGAACTTCATCACCAACGCGCCGGACGCCGGGCTGGCGATCGTGTTCGCCTCCCTCGACCTCCAGCGCGCCAACAAGGGGCTCGGCGCCTTCATCGTCGAGACCGCGTGGCCGGGCTGGGAGGTGGTACGCGTCGAGGAGAAGATGGGCATCCGGGGCGCGCACTCCGCACAGCTCGCCTTCACGGACCTCCGGGTGCCCCGCGAGAACCTGCTCGGCGAGGAGTACGGCGGCTTCAAGGTCGCGATGAAGACGCTCGACGGCGGCCGGATCGGGATCGCGGCGCAGGCGGTCGGGATCGCGCGCGCATGCCTGGAGGACTCCCTGGCCTACGCCGGCCAGCGGCGTGCCTTCGGCCACGCGATCGCGGACTTCCAGGGAGCCCAGTGGCGCCTCGCGGACATGGCGAGCGCGGTCGAGGCGGCCCGGCTCCTGACGCTCCGTGCGGCTTCCCTGAAGGACCGGGGCCTGCCATATACCAAGGAGGCGGCGATGGCGAAGCTCTTCGCCGCCGAGACCGCGATGACGCTCGCGACGCAGGCGGTGCAGATGCACGGCGGCTACGGCTACACGCGCGAGTTCGCCGTCGAGCGCTACTTCCGCGACGCGAAGATCACGGAGATCTACGAAGGCACCTCCGAGATCCAGCGCCTCGTGATCGCGAGCCAGCTCCTGCGCGAGACGCGCTCGTGATCGCCTGGCTCTCCTGCTACTCGGCCAATCCGCCGGAGGCGCACCTCGTGAAGGGCTTCCTCGAGCAGCGGGGCGTGCCGTGTCTCCTCCGACAGGAGGGGCCGACGATGTACCCGTCGGCCGCGTTCGGGCTGAGAACGCACGTGCTCGTCCCCGAGGACTGGCTCCCGGTGGCGCGGAAGATGGTCGACCGCCGGCGCCGCGCGCGGCCGCCGCGCGTGGTGCCACTCCGTCCGCGGAGGCGGCGCGTATGACGAAGCAGGACTGGCTCGAGCGACGCTACCGGACCGAGCCCGAGCGCGGGCTCCGGTTCTCGACCGTGTCGGACATGGAGGTGGACGCCCTCTACACCGCGGACGACCTCCGGGCCGACGGCGCCGACCGCGTCGGGCTCCCCGGCGAGTTCCCGTACACGCGCGGCGTCTACCCGAGCATGTACCGCGGCCGGCTCTGGACGATGCGGCAGTTTGCCGGGTTCGGCACGGCCGAGGACACCAACGGGCGCTTCCACTTCCTCCTCGGCGAGGGGCAGACGGGGCTCTCGACCGCCTTCGACATGCCGACGCTCATGGGCTACGACGCCGACCATCCACGCGCGCTCGGCGAGGTCGGGCGCGAGGGCGTCGCCGTGTCGAGCCTGGTCGACATGCGTGCGCTCTTCGACGCCATCCGGCTCGACCGCGTGACGACGTCGATGACCGTCAACTGCACCGCGAGCGTGCTCCTCGCGATGTACCTGGCGGTGGCGGAGGAGCAGGGCGTCCCGTGGACGGCGGTCGGCGGCACCATCCAGAACGACATGCTGAAGGAGTTCATCGCGCAGAAGGAGTGGATCTGCCCGCCCGAGCCGTCGCTCCGGATCGTCGTCGACATGATCGAGTTCTGCGCGCGCGAGGCCCCGCGCTGGCACCCGGTCTCGATCAGCGGCTACCACATCCGCGAGGCCGGATCCACGGCCGTGCAGGAGCTCGCGTTCACGCTGGCGGACGGGATCACGTACGTCGAGGCGGCGCTCCGCCGCGGCCTCGCGGTCGACGACTTCGCGCCGCGGCTCTCGTTCTTCTTCAACCTGCACAACGACTTCCTCGAGGAGGTGGCGAAGCTCCGCGCGGCACGCCGTCTCTGGGCGACGATCATGCGCGATCGCTTCGGCGCGAAGAACCCGCGCTCGCTGCGTCTCCGCACGCACGCGCAGACCGCGGGCGCGTCGCTCACCGCGCAGCAGCCGCTCAACAACATCGTGCGCGTCACGGTGCAGGCGCTCGCCGGCGTCCTCGGCGGCGTGCAGTCGCTCCACACGAACTCGCTCGACGAGACGCTGGCACTCCCCTCCGAGCAGGCGGTCATGGTGGCGCTCCGGACGCAGCAGCTCCTCGCCGAGGAGAGCGGCGTCGCGAACACGATCGATCCGCTCGGCGGGAGCTGGGCGGTCGAGGCCCTCACCGACCGGATCGAGCGCGAGGCGCGCGCGTACCTCGACCGGATCGATGCGCTCGGCGGCATGGTGCGCGCGATCGAGGCCGGCTATCCGCAGCGCGAGATCGCCGACGCCGCGTACGCCTACCAGCAGCAGATCGACCGCGGCGAGAAGGTCGTCGTCGGCGTGAACCGCTACCAGGTCCCGGAGGAGCGGCCGCCCGAGCTCCTCCGCGTGCTGCCCGAGGTCGAGGTGCGGCAGGCCGACCGCGTCCGGCGGCTGAAGCGTGAACGCGACGCCGGCGCAGCGCGCGCCGCGCTCGGGCGCGTGCGGGCGGCGGCCGAGAGCGGCGAGAACCTGATGCGCCCGCTCGTCGTCGCGGTGAAGGCGCTCTGCACCGTGGGCGAGATCTCCGACGTCTACCGCGAGGTCTTCGGGCAGTACCGGGACCCCGCATGGCTGTGAGCCCCCGGCTCCGCATCCTGATCGCCAAGCCCGGCCTCGACGGACACGACCGCGGTGCCAAGATCGTCGCGCGCGCGCTCCGCGACGCCGGCTTCGAGGTCATCTACACCGGCCTCCACCAGACGCCGCCCATGATCGCCGAGGCGGCCGTCCAGGAGGACGTCGACGCGGTCGGGCTCTCGATCCTCTCGGGCGCGCACCTGACGCTCTTCCCCGCGGTGCTCGACGAGCTCCGCTGCCGGGGCGGGGGCGACAAGGTGGTCTTCGGGGGCGGGATCATCCCGGACGACGACGTCCCGGCGCTCGCGGCGGTGGGCGTCGCCAAGGTCTTCACGCCCGGCGCCTCGACGCAGGAGATCGTCGACTGGATCCGGGCGAACGTCCGTCCACGCGGCTGAGCGATGGACTTCACGCTGTCCGACGAGCACCGCCACATCCAGGAGACGATCCGCGAGTTCGGCGAGCGTGAGGTGAAGCCGCACGCCGCCGCATGGGATCGCGACGAGACGTTCCCGCACCACACCGTGAAGCGGCTCGGCGCGCTCGGCTTCCTCGGGATGTCGCTCCCGGAGGACGTCGGCGGCGGCGGTGCCGACACGCTCGCGAGTCTCCTCGTCATCGAGGGGGTCGCGCGCTTCGACGCGTCGCTCGGCCTCACGGTCGCGAGCCACACCGGGCTCGCCTCGGGGCACCTGAACCTGTTCGCGAGCGACGCGATCCGCCACCGCGTCCTCCCCCGGATGGCGCGCGGCGAGTGGCTGGGCGCGTGGTGCCTCACCGAGCCGGGCTCCGGCAGCGACGCGTCGGCGCTCCGGACGCGCGCGGTCCGCGACGGCGACGAGTGGGTGCTGAACGGCACCAAGATGTTCATCACGCAGGGGACCGTCGGGCACGTCTACGTGGTGTTGGCCTCCACCGAGCCGGAGCGCGCGCAGCGGGGCATCTCGGCCTTCCTCGTGGAGCGGGGCGCGCACGGGCTCTCGAACGGCCGGAAGATCGAGAAGCTCGGCCTCCGCTCGAGCGACACCGCCGAGGTGGTCCTCGACAACGTCCGGATCCCCACGGAGAACCTCATCGGCGGGGAGCACGAGGGCTTCCGGCAGGCGCTCGCCATCCTCGACCGCGGCCGGATCGGCATCGCCGCGTGGTGCCTCGGCATCGGGCGTGCGGCTCTGGAGGAGTCGCTCGCCTACGCGCAGGAGCGGACGGCCTTCGGACGCCCGATCGCCGAGCTGCAGGCCATCCAGTTCATGCTCGCCGACATGGCGACGCGGCTCGACGCCGCCCGCATGCTCACGTGGCGCGCCGCGCACCTCAAGGAGACGGGCCGCCCCTTCCGCGCCGAGGCCTCGATGGCGAAGCTCATGGCCTCCGAGGCCGCGATGTCGGCGACGACGAAGGCGGTCCAGATCTTCGGCGGCTACGGCTACATGCGCGACTACCCCGTCGAGCGCTACATGCGCGACGCGAAGCTCGGCGAGATCGGCGAGGGCACGAGCGAGGTCCAGCGTATGGTGATCGCGCGCGCGCTGCTGCGCGGCGTGATCGCCGGCCTCTGACGCGTCGCGCGGTTTACGGCAGCAGGTTGATGGCGATCGAGCCGGGGACGCTGACCGCGCCGGGCCCCGGGAGCCCCGCCGTCGTGTCGAAGAACGGGTTCTCCGTCGGGGGCACGCAGAACGTCCCGGCGAGCGTCGTCGCGAACG
>CAZLYE010000402.1:0-9146 GCA_964562865.1 uncultured Binatia bacterium (SeqCode)
TCGACCTCGCCGCGGTGTACGCCTTCGCCCGCGGCGGGGACGACCTCGCGGACGAGGGCCCCGACGACGCGCGGCTCGCCCGCCTCGCGGCCTGGGAGGCACGCCTCCTCGCCTGTGCGCGAGATCCCGGCGACGCCGACCACCCCGTGTTCCTTGCGCTCGGCCACACGATCGCCCGCCATGACCTTTCCGTCGAGCCGTTCCGCGACCTCCTCTGCGCCTTCCGGCGGGACGCCGCGGGCGACACCCACACCTTCGCCACGTTCGCCGACGTGCTCGAGTACTGCCGCTGCTCGGCGAACCCGGTCGGACGCATCGTGCTGGCCCTGTTCGGCCACCGCGACGTCGAGCGCCAGGCGCGCTCCGACGACGTCTGCACGGCGCTCCAGCTCACGAACTTCTGGCAGGACGTCGCGGGCGACCTGGGTCGCGGCCGCGTGTATCTCCCGGCGGAGGAGCTCGACCGCTTCCCAGGCAGCCGCGCGGCGCTCGCCGAGCGCGCGGCCAACGCCGACTTCCGGTGCCTCCTCGCCTTCGAGGTCGCGCGCACGCGCGCGCTCTTCCACCGCGGTCTCGCGCTCGGCGACCTCGTCGCGGGGCGGCTCGCCCGTGAGGTCCGCCTCTTCGCACGCGGCGGGCTCGCGATCCTCGACCGCATCGAGGCCGTCGACTTCGACGTCTTCGTGCGCCGGCCGACGCTCCGGCGCGCCGACCTCGCCCGCCTCGTGCTCCGGGGGCTCTGGCGATGACGGCGACCGCGCTCGACCTCCGCGCGGGTCCGCTCGCGGCGGCCTACGACCACTGCGAGGCGGTCACCCGGCGCGCCTCCTCGAACTTCTACTGGGGCTTCCGCCTGCTGCCGCACGACCGCCGGCGCGCGCTCTCAGCGGTGTACGCCTTCTGCCGCTCGGCGGACGACCTGGCCGACGAGCCCGGCACGGTCGTGGATCCGCAGCGGCTCCTCGGCCGCTGGAGGGAGGAGCTGGACGCCGTCTACGCAGGACGGCCGCGGCATCCGATCGGCGTCGCCCTCGCGGACACCGTCGAGCGCTTCGCCATCGCGCGGGAGCACTTCGAGGCGCTGATCGCGGGCGTCGAGATGGACTTCTCGCGCGACCGGTACGAGACCTGGGAGAACGATCTCGAGGAGTACTGCTACCGCGTCGCCGGCGCGGTCGGCCTCATCTGCATCCAGGTGTTCGGCTACCGCAACCCCGTGGCGAAGCAGTACGCGGTCGAGCTCGGGCTGGCGCTCCAGCTGACCAACATCCTGCGCGACGTCGCGGACGACGCGCAGCGGGGCCGGATCTACCTGCCGCGCGCGGACCTCCGCCGCTTCGGCTGTCGCGAGGAGGACGTGCTGGTCGGTCACTGCACGGAGGCGTTCCGCCACGTGATGGCGTTCGAGTGCGCGCGGGCCGGCGAGCACTACGGGCGGGCGCGCTTCCTCCTCGCGGAGGAGGACCGGCAGTCGCTCGCGCCGGCCGAGGCGATGCGGCTCATCTACGAGCAGCTCCTCCGCCGCATCATGTTCCGGCACTACGACGTCTTCGGGCCGAAGATCCGCCTCACGCGGCCGGAGAAGGCGGGCCTCGCCGTCGCCGCGTGGGTGCGGCCGCATCTCAGCTTCTACTACTGGCTCGCGGGATGATCCCGCGGCACGTCGTGGTCGTCGGGGCCGGGTTCGCGGGCCTGGCCGCGTCCGTGCGCCTCGCGCGCGGCGGCGCGCGCGTGACGGTCCTCGAGCGCCGCCCGTTCCTCGGCGGCCGGGCCTACTCGTTCGTCGACCCCGTGACGGGCGACGTCGTGGACAACGGGCCGCACGCGCTCATGGGCGCGTACACGGAGGCCCTCGACTTCCTCGCGGAGATCGGCGCCGCCGGCCGGCTCCGGATTCAGCCGCGACTCCACGTGACGCTCGCCGACCCCGTGCTCGGCGTCGGCACCGTCGCGGCGCCCGCGGTGCCGGGGCCGCTCCAGGCACCCGCCGCGCTCCTGCGCTACCGGCTCCTCGCGCCGGGCGATCGCGTGCGGCTCCTCGTCGGCGCGGTGCGGCTCGCCCGTGCCGCGAACCTCCGCGGTCGCACCGTCGCCGAGGCGCTCCGCGACGTGGGCCAGTCGCCGGCCGCGTGCGTGCGCTTCTGGCATCCGCTCGCGATCGCGACGCTCAACGAGGCGCCGGAGGTGGCGGCGGCCGCGCCGTTCGCCGCCGTGCTCCGCCGCGCGTTCTTCGCCGGCGCGGCGGCGGCGCGCTTCGCCCTCGCCGGCGTCCCGCTCTCGGACCTCTACACGACCGACGCCCGCCGCGCGGTCGAGGCCGCGGGCGGAACGGTCGCGACGGGCGCCGCCGTCGCCTCCCTCGCGCTCGACGGGGAGCGGGTGGCCGCCGTGCTCCTGCGGGACGGGCGGCGGATCGCGGCCGATGCGGTGGTGCTGGCGGTTCCCTGCTCGGCGCTTCTCCGGCTGCTTCCCCCGCCGCTCGAGGCCGTCCCGTCCTTCCGTGGCCTCGCGACGCTCGGCACGTCGCCGATCGTGAGCGTGCACCTCTGGCTCGACCGGCCCGTCCGCTGGGGGTCGCCCTTCCTCGGGCTGCTCGGCGGCCGGGCGCAGTGGCTCTTCGACGGCGGCGCGAACCGCCTCGCGAGCGTGACGAGCGGCGCCCGCTTCTGGGACGACGCGGGCGACGAGGCCATCGCCGCGGAGGTGCTGGCCGACGCGCGCGCCGTCCTCCCGGCGATGGCGGCCGCGCGCACGGTCCGGTCGCTCGTCGTGCGCGAGCGGCACGCGACGCTGTCGCTCACGCCGGCCGCCGACACTGCGCGCCCCGGTGTGGCGACGCCCGTGGCGAACCTCTTCCTCGCCGGCGACTGGGTGCAGACCGGGCTCCCGGCCACGATCGAGGGCGCGGTGCAGTCGGGACGGACCGCGGCGCGCCTCGCGCTCGCGACGGCGCGATCGGTTGACACCCCGTCGGCCGCCGCCTAATCCCGGACCGGTGTCCGCGCCCCAGCGCTACAGCGTCGTCGTCGCCAAGGACTACCTCAAGTTCGCGGCCGCGCACTTCATCGCGTATCCCGGCTTCCGGGAGCCGCTCCACGGGCACAACTACCAGGTGTCGGTGCGCATCGAGGCCGACCTCGGTCCCGACGGGTACGTGCTCGACTTCGGGCTCGTGAAGCGGGTGGCCAAGGCACTGTGCGACGAGCTCGACGAGCGGGTGCTGCTGCCCGAGCGCAGCGACTGCCTCGTGGTCGCGCGGCACGACGACGCCGTCGAGGTGACGACGGAGCGCGGCGACCGCTTCCGCTTTCCCGCCCGCGACGTTCGCCTGCTGCCGATCGCCCACAGCTCCGCCGAGGAGCTGGCCGCGTATCTCGTCGGCCGGCTGCGCGACGCGCTCGCGGGCGAGGCCGGCGGGCGCGGGATCGTCGGGCTCGAGGTCGGCGTCGCGGAGGCGCCGGGCCAGGCCGCGTACTGCCGCGAGGGATTCTGAGCCGCCTCCTCTGGGCGCTCGTACTCGCGGCCGGGTGTGGCGCTGCGTTGCCCGATCCGGACGCGCCCGGCGCGCGCGTTCTTCGCGAGCGCTGCGCCGGCTGCCACCGGGTCTACGCCCCGGGGACCATGACCATCGCGATGTGGGAGGTCCAGCTCGAGCGCATGCGGGATCTCTTCGCGCGCCGCGGCATTCCCTGGCTCACGCGCGTCGAAGAGCAGGCGCTCCGGGAGTACCTCGCGGCGCACGCCGGCGGCTCCTGAACGCCATACGCGATGGCGGCGGGTTGCCGCGAGGGGTCGGGTCGTGGCACGAAGCCGGCAGGAGGAAGACGCCATGGCCGAGCAGCCCGCCGTCCCCGAGTCCGTCACACCCGAGCAGTTCTTCGAGCAGTTCCTTCCGATGGGCTTCGCCGCCCAGGCGGAGGCGAGCGGCACGCCGCCTTCCGACTTCACGATGCAGTATCACGTCACGGGCGCGGGCGGCGGCGACTGGCACCTGGCGATCGCGGGCGGGAAGATGACGGCGCGCAAGGCGACGGGCGAGGCCAACCTCACCTTCTCGCTGTCCGTCGACGACTGGCGCGACGCGGTCCTCGGCCGCGGCGGCGCCGCGCTCTCGCTGATCGTCCCGCCGAGCCGTCCCGGCCGCCCGGACAGCTCGGCCCGCGCGAAGCAGCTCAAGGGGACGCTCGCGCTCGAGCTCGCCCGCGACGGGAACCCGGTCCGCGTCGAGATGGCCTTCAACGACGCGTCGACGCCGCGGACCGTCATCAAGATGAAGGTCGTCGACTACGTGGCGATGCAGGAGGGCAGGCTGAACGGCCAGGAAGCCTTCATGACGGGGAAGATGAAGGTGGAGGGCGACCTCGGCTTCCTCATGCAGATCGCCGCGCTGAACGTCTGACGGCGGCGGGGGCCGGAGCCCCCCGCCGTCTCGCGTGCTCAGGCCGGGGGACACGCCCGGACGCAGGCGCGGAAGGTGCTCTTGCAGGTCGCGAGTCCGGTCGTGGTGCTCGGGTCCGCGCGCCAGGTGTCACGGCAGGTGTCCCGGCAGACGAAGGCCTTCACCTGGGCCGCGTCGATGCACGCGTCGTCCCCGGACGCGCACGCGGCCTTGTCGACCTTCAGCGTCGCCTTGCACGCGTCGACGCAGTCGTCGAGCGGCTGCTCGACGGCGTCCAGGCAGACCTCGCGTCCGGCGAGGCATGCCTTGCCGCACGTTGCGTCGACGCCCCGGCAGCCGAAGCGCGTGGTGACGAGGTCGTCCTTGCACTGCGCCCGGCAGCTCGTGAAGGTCTGTTTCGCCTGCGCGATGCACAGCGGGTCGGTCGCCCGCGCGACCGAGATGCTCCCGAGCATCCACACGACGGCCGCGACACCCCCCATCCTCATCCGGTCCGTCATCGTCCACCTCCATTCGTCATTACAGCGGCCCTCACCCGGGGTGTCGAGCAGCGAGCCGCCCCCGGGTTGCGTCAGGGTGCGGGTGCGATATGCGCGCAAGGCACGGCGAGCGTCATGCCGCCGGCCAAGGGAGGGTCGCGATGAAGGTCTACGATTTCGTGGGAGCCCCGAACCCGAAGAAGCTCCGCATCTACCTCGCGGAGAAGGGGATCTCGGTCCCGACCGCGTCGGTCAACATCGTCTCGGGCGAGAACCGCACGCCCGAGTTCCTGAAGAAGAACCCGCTCGGCGGCCTCCCAGTGCTCGAGCTCGACGACGGGAGCCATCTCACCGAGTCGCTCGCGATCATGGAGTACTTCGAGGAGCTCCATCCGACGCCTCCGATGATCGGCACGACGCCGCGCGAGCGGGCGCGCGTGCGCGAGCTCGAGCGGATCGCCGAGCTCGGCGTCCTCAACTCCGTCGCCGTGTACTTCCAGAACACGCACCCGTTCATGGCGGCTCGCGTGAAGCAGTCGGCTGACGCAGCCGAGAACGCGAAGGCACGCCTCGCGAACACGCTCAAGGTGCTCGACGCCGCCGTCGCCGGGAAGCCGTTCGTCGCGGGGCCGCGGCCGACGATCGCGGACTGCACGCTCTTCGCGGCCCTGGAGTTCGCCGAGTTCGCGCAGGCGCCGGTGGAAGGATCGGCGAAGAACGTGCTCGGCTGGTACGAGAGCTTCAAGAAGCGCCCGAGCGCGAGCGCGTAAGGCCGCGGTGCGGGGAGGCGGCCAGCCGACGGGGCTGGCCGCCTCGATCCCGCGAGTTCGTTGGTCTAGAAGCCGCTCCGGTCGTCGAGGAACGCGCCGCTCGGCGAGCTGAGGCTCGCATCGCTGCAGTCGGTGAGCCCGGCCGTCGTCGCGTTCTTCGCCTGGAACTTGTTCGCCTCGTCCCGCGTGATCGTCGTCGGCCCGAAGAGGGCGCACATCCGCTCGAGCCCGGCCCGGAAGCGGATCCCGACGTGCCCCTGCGGCCCGGTGAGGGGAAGGCCGGTGGCGCGGCTCGAGATCTTGAGCCCTCTGCCCTGCTTGAGCGTGCTGATCCTCACCTCGGAGGGACCGCCCGGGGCGAGCTTGTTCTTGAACTTGTAGATGGTCTGCGACCCGTTGACGCCCCAGTTCGGCGCCGGCAGGTCGAACGAGGCGGTGCCCTCGTTGCCCGAGAACAGATCGACAGTCGCGCCGGCGAACCGCGGATCGTCCGCGCCACTCGGGGTGGGGAAGAGCACGGTCGGGTCCTTCGAGGTGAAGCTGGCCTTCTGCTTGCCGTTGGGCGACTTGGTGATCACGAGCTTCGCGCCCGTGATCGGATGGTCGGTGCAGATCGGCGGGTGCGTGCACGTCCCCGCGCCGTCGCACACGTCGTTGGTGCACGGGTTCGAGTCGGGCGCGCAGGGGCTGCCGTTCGCTTCGAACTGGCAGGTCGAGGAGCAGCAGTCCCCGTTCATCGTGTTGCCGTCGTCGCACTGCTCGCCCGGCTCAAGGGAGCCGTTCCCGCAGAGCGAGTAGCTGATGGTGATCGTGATCTGATCGACGCCCGCCGCGTCGACGTTGTCGGCCACGGAGAGCACCACCCCGAAGCCGGCTCCGTTGACGTCCGCCGGCGTCCACGTGTCACCCCAGAGGTCGGACGCTCCCCCGTACGTCGCGATGGCATCGCTGGTCGGCCAGCTTGCGCCGAGGGCACGGTCGGTCGCGCCGATCACGCCGCCCTTCACGAGGCGGACCCGCGCGTCGTGGATCAACCCGGCGGCGGAGTGCCGCTCGATCGCGACGGTGATCCCGTCGATGATCGCCGTGCCCGGGAGCGCGAAGGCGAAGTCCGTCGCCTTGAGGTACTGCGTGGGGGAGCCGCCCGGCGAGGTCACGGCGTACACGTCGTCGCTCGCGATCGCGTTGCCGGGGTTGGTCCAGGCGGACGTTCCGAAGGAGGCGTCGTTCACCACCGTTCCCGGGGGGTTCGGCCCGACCGTCGCCGCGAGCGCTCCACCGGCGGCGAGGAGCAACATTAGGGACGTGGTCAGCAATCGACGGTGGCGCAGGCTCGGCAGGCAGGTCCGGTGGCGCATCGGCGTTTCCCTCCCGTTGGCTTTGGCGGTCGCCTGTCGCTACCGCCGGCGTCCTCGTGACGTCAAGCTTAAAATGCATGCGACGGTGGTCCAGACGGCCCGAGGCGGCCGATTCTCGAAGGGCCGGATCGTGCAGGTTCGCGGGACGGCGATGGGCTGGGAGCCCCGAACCGACGAGCTACGGGACCACGCCGCGGTCCTTCAGGGCCGCGATCCCGTCCCACTCCCAGCCGAGCTCGAGCAGGATCTCCTCGGTGTGCTGTCCACACTCGGGGACGGGCCCGCCGGGCCGCCACGCGTTCACCGAGAAGTCGACCGGCGACGCGACGCCGCGGATCGTCGAGCCGTCCGCCTGTGGGACGTCGACGAAGGCGCCGGCGGCGATCGCCTGGGGGTCGCGGACGACGTCCTCGGTCGACTGGACGGGCGCCCACCACATGCCCGCGCGGTCGAGGATCTCGCCCCACTCGGCGAGCGGGCGCGTCGAGAAGATCGCATCGAGCAGACGGACCAGCTCCGCGCAGTTCTCCCGCCGCCCCCGCATGGTCGCGAAGCGCGGGTCGTCGAGCAGCTCGGGACGGTCGACGGCGCGGACCAGGTCGGGCCAGTGCCGCTGCCCCTGCAGTCCGAGGAGCCAGAACCAGCGGCCGTCGCCCGCACGGTAGCAGCCGATGACGGGGTTCGGCGTGGCCGTCCGCGTCATGGGCGTGGCCGGGAGGCCGAGCCGGAGCGTCGCGCTCGTGTCCCAGCCGAGCACGAAGACGCCGACGCGGAGGAGCGAGGTCGTCACCATCTGGCCGACGCCGCTCTTCGTGCGGGCGAGAAGCGCCGCCGCGACGCCCCCGGCGAGCGTCATGCCCGCGACGTGATCGCCCATCGCGCCGCGCTGGTACGGGGGCTCGCCGCCGGGCGCCGTCAGCGCAGCCGCGATCCCCGCGCGGGACCAGAACGCGCCGATGTCATAGGCGGGACGGTCACGGTCGGGTCCGCGCTCGCCGTACCCCGTCACGCGTCCGTAGACGAGCCGCGGGTTCCGCGCGCGGAGGCGCGCGTCGTCCAGGCCGAAGCCCTCGAGGATCTCCGGCCGGACGTTCGTCACGAAGACGTCCGCCCGGTCGACGAGCGCGTCGGCGATGCGGCGTCCCTCCGCGGTGCGGAGGTCGATCGCGATGCTCCGCTTGCCGCGGTTGTCGAGCTCGAAGGGCGGATTGGCGGGGATCTCGAGCCCCGACGCGCTCAGGTAGAGCCCGCGGAACGGGTCGCCGTTCGGCGGCTCGATCTTCACGACCTCGGCGCCCCAGTCCGCCAGGACGGCACCCGCCGACGGCCCGGCCACCCAGAAGCCGAGCTCGACGACGCGGATGCCGTCCATCGGCCCGGCCATCAGGCGGCTCCCGCCCTGAGCGCCTCGACCTCGGCGACCTGCTTCGGCGCGGCCGCGGAGAGCACCTCGTGGCCGTCGGTCGTGACGAGCACGTCGTCCTCGATGCGGATGCCGATGCCGCGGAACACCGCGGGGATGTCGTCGCCCTGCGCGGGGACGTAGAGCCCGGGCTCGACGGTCAGCACCATGCCCGGCTCGAGCAGGCGCGGCTTCCCGTCCCGCGCGTAGCTGCCGACGTCGTGCACGTCGCGGCCGAGCCAGTGGCTCGTCCGGTGCATGTAGAAGCGACGGTACGTCGCCTTCTCGACGACCTCGTCGACCGAGCCGGAGAGGAGGCCGTGGGCGAGGAGCGCCTCGGCGAGCACGCGGAGCGCGGTCGAGTGGATCGCCTCGAGCGTCGTCCCGGGGGCGACGGCGGCGATGGCGGCGAGCTGGGCGGCCAGCACGGCGTCGTACAGGTCCCGCTGCGCCGGCGCGTAGCGAGGTCCCGTCGGGAACGTCCGCGTCACGTCGGCGCAGTAGCCGGCGCGCTCGGCCCCGGCGTCGATCAGCAGGAGCTCGTCGGCGCCGAGCGGACGGTCGTTGGCGGTGTAGTGGAGCACCGTCGCGTTCCTCCCCCCGGCGACGATCGACGGGTACGCGGGACCCGTCGCGCCGCGGCGCCGGAACGTGAAGTCGACGAGCGCCTCGATCTCGTACTCGTGCATGCCGGGCCGGGCACTCCGCATGGCTTCGCGGTGCGCCTCGCACGCGATC